>CAXMPG010000015.1:0-44866 GCA_964195485.1 uncultured Desulfobacterales bacterium | reverse complement strand
AAACTACGTTTTTTTAGAATTTTAGCACGGGCTATTTCCGTGTATTGGGCATCCGTTTTTATGGTCTTCTTAGTAGTGAAATCAGTGTACATCAAGTTAAAAGCATCTTCTCTAATCATAGAGTTAAAACTTTTATTGGCTTGATATTCTACATCCACAGTATCTCCTTCCGGAAAGTTGAAAACCACCACATCGTTACGCTCTACTTTACTATATCCCGGTAACCTATAAAACGGAAAACTTAACCATTCCACGTACGCAGAAACAGTATTATTAGTAAAAGGCAATGAATGATGTGCAAATGGAAATGCCATTGGCGTCATCGGTACTTTAGGTCCGTAAGCCAATTTATCTACAAATAAATAATCGCCAATAAGCAAAGATTTCTCCATTGAACCCGTAGGAATAGTAAAGGCCTCAAACGTGTACGTACGGATGATACTTGCGGCAACTACGGCAAATAAAATAGCATCACGCCATTCCATTGAAGTGGTTTTCGGGAATTTCACACGATCAATTTGACCAATGAATTTGGGGTCATCTGTAAATGCCCAATACGGCAAATAAAGGAATGGAAAAAAACCTCCCAAGACAACATCTCTCGTTTCCCGGTAACCAAAAACGGTTCCTAGGTTAACAGTCATCACCATAATCATCAAAATATTTGGACCAGGAAATAATAGAAGAATAATCCACCACCATGGTTTCTCAATGATTTTCAACCAAATAACAAAATTGTAAACAGGTATGAATGCATACCAAGCGGTATATCCTGCCTTTGGGAATAATTTGTATAACCCTGCGAAAATGGCAAGTAAAAGTATGATTGTGATAATTATAGACATCTGAAATTGTGTTTTATTGGGCGCTAAAGTACTCTAAATAATGAATTGTTAAATGCTTGTTTACGGGGAATTTCATCTAACAATTGTTAAACGGTTTATAGGTGGAAATTACGCTGTATAAGTGGATGGTGTGGATGTTAAAGCAATTATTTTAGCAGGTCGTTCATACTGTAAACACCTGTTTTGTTTACCATGAATTCTGCGGCAAAAAGAGCGCCCATTGCAAAGCCTTCTCTTCCTTTAGCTTCGTGCATTATTTCTATTTTATCGATAGCGTTTTCATAGGTAATGATGTGTGTACCAGGAATATTCTCTTCACGTTTGGCATTAATGGCAATTTCTGACGGTTTACCGTTTACTGCTTCTACCCAATCTGATTTACGCTCTATGGTATCAATGATTTGATTTACCAATGTGAGTGCTGTTCCGCTAGGAGAATCTAGCTTTTGCGTATGGTGAATTTCTTCCATACTTACATTATACTCCAGTTGAGGGTTCATCAACTTGGCTAATAATTGGTTGATTTTAAAGAAAATGTTTACGCCAACACTAAAGTTAGAAGCGTAAAACAAGCCGCCATTGTTCTGCGTACAAGTACTAGAAACAGTTTCTAATTTATCCAACCAGCCAGTAGTACCCACAACCACAGGAACACCGGCCTGAAAGCATTTATTGATATTGTTAATGGCTGAACTTGGAATAGAAAATTCTATAGCTACATCTGAACCAATTAGAAGTTCAGAGGAGAAGTCAGATTCTTTAGAAGTGATTTTTGCGGTAATAGTATGCCCACGTTCAATAGCCATTTTCTCGATTACCTTACCCATTTTACCGTAACCAATAAGTGCAATTTTCATTTTGAATATTATTTAAAATTTAAACAAAACGTAAGTCCAAGAACTGGCTCTGGTTTGAGCTGATTTGGAATTGCATTAGGAATAAGATTCAAACTTAAATCGTCAGAAACATCAAACGACATTAACTGAGCGTCTACATTGGCGTCTAATATTTGTAAAATATAAATAGCTCCAGCAACAATATAGGAAGTTTCCATTTGCTGTTTATAGGAGTTTTTCAAATCTTCTAAATAGGCTAGAGTAGTTTGGTCGTGATACTGACTTTGAGTGGTTGGATAGCCTAACTCTAGAATGTACTCCGTTCTATATTCTTGGTACAAATTTCTATTTAATTGGCTTACGTATAAGGCTGTTCCTATGCCTACCCAAATAATAGGCGCTTTCCAGATTTTTTTATTGTAAACCTGACCTGCGCCTGGTAAAATTGCGGATAAAATGGTTGCTTTTTTAGGAGAGTGCATTAAAGCTAAATCTTCATGGGTCATTTTTTTTTCCTCTCCCTTAAAGACATTGGTCGTGTCTGCTTTTGACTTTTGTGAAATACCAGTATTCACAGAAGCAAAAGAGATAAGAATAAATAAGAATAATTTTAGCTTAACCATTGCTGCAAAAGTACTAGAATTAGTCGGATGTATAAATTGTATTAATGTTTTTTAAGTATTGGGAGAAGATGAGGTCCAATGCATTAAGATAGCTTAACAACTAAGGCATCAATAAATCCAGTACACGTGTTAGATCAGCATCATTTTTAAAACTAATGGTAATGTTTCCTTTACCGCCACCATCTTTTTTAATGTTAACGGTGTTTCTAACAATACGTTGAAGTTCAAGATAGTTACTTTGTTGTTCAAAGGTAAGGTCTGCTTTCTTTAACGAATCGGTTGTTTTTTTAGCCACTTTATCGGCTTTCACCAATTGTTCTACTTGCCTAACATTAAGTCCTAATTTCAGAATTCTTTGAAAAATTCCTAATTGTAACGTCTCTGTTTTTGCAGATAATAAAGCTCTTGCATGTCCCATGCTGAGTTTACCTTCTCTAAGTGCTAATTGAATTTCAGCGGGCAAATTTAAAAGTCTTAAAAAGTTAGTCACTGTCGACCTATTTTTACTCACCTTTTGTGCTAAAACCTCTTGGGTAATTTGTAACTCATCTAACATTCGTTGGTAAGAGATGGCAATTTCCATGGCATCTAAATCTTCCCTTTGAATGTTTTCAATTAAGGCAAGTTCTAAAACTTCCTCATCGTTAACTTGTCTTATATATGCAGGTATACGTTCAAGTCCAGCTTTATTACTCGCTCTCCATCTACGTTCACCTGAAATGATTTGATATGAACTAGGGTTGATTTTTCTAACCGTGATAGGTTGAACCAATCCGTGTTGCTTAATAGAACTTACTAATTCATTTAAGGCTTCTTCATCAAAACTTTTACGTGGTTGGTTAGGATTCGGTTTAATTTCTGATAATGCAATTTCAGAAGTTCCAGTAGAAACAGGTTGAGACCTTAAACTACTTGGTGCTTCCATTTCAGCATCACTAAGCAATGCACTTAGTCCTCTACCTAATGCTCTTTTCTTAGCCATTTACCTCAATTATTTTATCTTCTTGGTTAATCTGAGTCATTTTATTTTTTTGTAAAATTTCTCTAGCCAAGTTTAAATAATTAACCGCTCCTTTAGAACTTGCATCATGGGTAATAATACTTTCACCATGACTAGGTGCTTCTCCCAAACGGGTATTTCTATGAATTACGGTATCGAATACTAATTGAGAGAAATGCGTTTTTAGTTCATCTGCCACTTGATTAGCTAATCTTAATCGCTGATCATACATGGTTAATAACATTCCTTCAATTGACAATTCCGGATTTAACCTAGTTTGAACAATTTTAATAGTATTTAATAATTTACCTAAACCTTCTAAAGCAAAATATTCACATTGAATAGGAATAATAACACTGTCAGCTGCAGTCAATGAATTAACGGTAATTAATCCTAATGAAGGCGAACAATCAATAATGATGAAGTCATAGTCATCTCGAATTTCTGCGAGTGCTTTTTTCATCATGTGCTCGCGGTCTGAAAGGTTTATTAATTCAATTTCAGCACCCACCAAATCAATATGTGCAGGAATAACATCCAGGTTTGGGCTTTGAGATTTTAATACAATTTCTTTAGCGTCAACATCATTTATGATACACTCATAAATACTAGTTTTTATATTTCTGGGGTCAAAACCTAAACCAGAAGTAGTGTTTGCTTGTGGATCGGCATCTATAATAAGAGTTTTCTTATCTAAAGCCCCTAAGCTTGCACCCAAGTTAATTGCGGTAGTGGTTTTTCCTACTCCACCTTTTTGATTTGCTATCGCTATTATCTTTCCCATTAAAAATAAAACTATTGAATTAATTCAAAATTGTAACCTACAGAATCGTTATTATATTGATTAGATGCCTTTTCTTTGAAATCTGATAAGGCAATCGACACAGTTGTAAAAGTAGTGTGAAAATTCTCACAACTTGGATGCCTTATTCATCAAATTTTAAACAATTTTAATTGAACAAAATGATTACAGTTATTTCGGGTACTATCAGACCAAAAAATAAGACCAGTTTAGTTGCAAAACATTACGTGGAATTATTAAAATATAAAGGTCAAAATGTTGAATTTCTGAATATTGAAGATTTACCGAAAGACTTTGTGTTTAACAATGATACCATGGGAACTAAGAACCCTAAATTCTCTTGGTTTGTTGAAAAGTATATTATTCCTGCCAAAAAATTTGTAATATTAACACCGGAGTACAACGGTAGTTTTCCTGGAGCCATCAAAGCTTTTTTTGATGGCGTAAGCCCAGATGATTTTAGAGAAAAAAAGGTCGCTCTTGTAGGTGTAGCATCTGGACGTTCTGGAAATGCTAGAGGAATGGATCAGTTAACCAGTATTTATAATTATACCAATATGCCCGTTTTACCCTATAAAGTAATGATGCCATCCATTTATTTGTTAATGAATGAAGAAGGGGTGATTACGGATGATAAAATCAAAGAAACCATTGAGAAACAAATGGATGCTTTTATTGCCTTTTAGTTTGTGATACTCGCGTAGGATTAAAAACTATTTTAGCTTTTAGAATTGTAATTAAAGAAATGGAATGAGTGAATTAAGCAAAGCAAAACGGATGTTATGGTTATTTGGATTTTTTAAAATTCCATTAATTGGCTATGTCAGACCGCGTTTATTAGAAATAGACGCTAAAAGAATGGTCGTTAAAATTCCATTACGCAGAAGAACAAAGAATCATTTGGGTTCCATGTATTTTGGCGCTTTGTCAATTGGAGCCGATTTAGCGGGGGCATTTCAAGCTTTTTATATTGCCGAAAAGCGGAATAGTAAAATCTCATTGGCGTTTAAAGACTTTCAGGCTAATTTCATTAGACGTCCAGAAGGTGATGTGTATTTTATTTCAGAAGCGGGTGCGCAAATTGAAGATATGGTAGATGAAACTATTCGGACTAAAGTAAGAGTGACCAAAGGAATTAGAATTGATGCAGTGATTAATTACCCTGAAAACCCGGAGGTGGTAGCAGAGTTTACTTTGGGATTATCGGTTAAAGATAAAGGATAAGTCATATTGGTTTTGGGTTAAAGAAATCAAGGTGATTTTTATTTAATTCCATTTCAACATTATCTTTGGGTGTAATGAGGGAAAACGCATTAATTTTAACAGGAATCAAAGAGTATGAAAAATAAAATACTTGCGTTAGACCAAGGCACAACGAGTTCTAGGTCTATTATTTTTGATAATGAATTTGAACAAATCGCGTCTAGTAAAAAGGAATTTAAGCAAATCTATCCACAAGATGGATGGGTAGAGCATGACCCTAAATTGCTTTGGGACACGCAGTTTGAAACGGCTAAGTTGGTTTTTGAAAACAGTGACGTATCCATAAATGAAATTGCAAGTATTGGAATTACTAACCAAAGAGAAACCACTATTGTTTGGGATAGAACTACCGGGAAACCCATTCATAACGCCATTGTCTGGCAAGATAGAAGAACAGCTCCGTTTTGCGAACAATTAAGAAGCAATGGTGAAGAGCCATTTATTAATAGTAAAACAGGCCTAGTACTGGATGCGTATTTCTCGGCTACAAAAATTCATTGGTTATTAAATAATATAGACGGAGCAAGAGAAAAGGCGAATGCTGGAATGCTTGCTTTTGGCACCGTAGATACGTGGCTGATTTGGAACTTGACCAAAGGTAAATCGCATATTACAGATGTGAGCAATGCCTCTAGAACGATGCTTTATAATATTGACAGCTTAGAATGGGATGTAGAACTGTTAGATTTATTTGATATTCCAAAATCACTTTTACCTGAAGTTGTTAATTCTAGCGGACATCTCGCGATGACGGATAGCTCTATTTTTGGTATAGAAATTCCTATTACAGGCATTATTGGCGATCAACAATCGGCCTTGTTTGGTCAATTATGTAGCCAATCGGGTATGGCAAAGAGTACGTATGGTACAGGATGCTTTTTGATGTTAAATACAGGTAATAAAATTATAAAGTCATCGCATAAAATGCTGTCAACTATTGGATGGAAAATTGGTGATGAGGTAACGTATGCCCTGGAAGGAAGTGTTTTTGTTGGAGGTGCAGTAATTCAATGGTTACGTGATGAAATGGAGTTTTTTGTAGAAGCTGCCGACAGTGAAATCCTTGCCGAAGCGGCTGGAGATAATGGCGGAATTTATTTTGTTCCTGCGCTCACCGGTCTTGGGGCACCGTATTGGGAACCGAATGCACGAGGAGCCATTTTTGGAATTACCCGAGGAACCACAAAAGCGCACTTAACCAGAGCCGCATTAGAAAGTATTTGCTTTCAAGTGAACGATGTGCTGAAATCCATGTCTAAAGATTTAAAATCGCCTATTACAGAGTTACGGGTAGATGGAGGCGCAGCCGCGAACGATTTATTATTGCAGTTTCAGGCAGATATTTCTAAAACCAAAGTTTTAAAACCAACGCAATTAGAAACTACGGCTTTAGGTGTAGCTTTTTTAGCGAGTATTGGAATTGGTTTGCATAATATGGATAGCTTGAAAGGTAAATGGTCATTAGAAAAAACATTTACTCCGTGTAAATCAGAGAAAGAAGTGAAAATGCTTACGCAACCCTGGGATGATGCTATAAAACGAACTATTGGTTGGAAAGAGTAATATGGAAGGATTTAGAATTTACTTGGAAAAGATAGCGGAAGTTTCTGATTATGATTGGGACTTATTTTCGTCAAAACTAAAGCGCAGAGAGTTTACCAAAAGAAGCAAATTGTTGGTTCTTGGAGAAACAGAAAACTATATTTCGTTCATAGAAAAAGGAATTATCAGACTGTTTATTCCCAAAGAAGAAGAGGAGAAAGAAATTACGTTTGGCTTTAGTTTTCCGGGGGAGTTTATTAGTGGTTACGATTCGTTTTTAACGCAAACACCTTCTTTATATCAGTTAGAACCATTGGCTAATTCTATCTTATGGAGTATTAGTTATGCAGATTTACAGCTCGTTTATGCTAAAACTAAAATTGGGAATTTGATTGGAAGACTTTCTTCGGAACGGTTGTATTTAATCAAATCTGCTAGAATGCAGTCTTTACTAAATGAACGTGCAGAAGATCGGTACATCAACCTCGTTCATGACCGCCCACATCTGCTTTCTGAAATTCCGTTAAAATACGTTGCTTCTTACATTGGTGTTACGCCACAGGCACTTAGCCGAATTAGGAAGCGACTTTTATGAACCTAGGTTCATTGTATTTCATAAACCTTCAAAATACCTTTGAGCGCTAAATTAGGGCTATGGAAATTTTTATTCTAATGTTGGTTTTATGGTATGGAGGGTTGTTCTTTCAAACCTTTTTTTTACATCGATATGCCGCGCATCAAACCTTTGAAATGGGTCGCGTGACCGAAAAAATTGTGTTTGTATTAACATGGTTATTCCAAGGAGCAAATTACTTAAGTGCCTACGGATATGGCGTAATGCATAGAATGCACCATGCCTATGCGGATACCAAGAACGACCCTCATTCTCCAAAATTTGATAGTAGTCCGTTTGCTATGATGTGGCGTACAAAAAATACCTATCAAGATATTAATCAAAAAAGAATAGTGATGGAACCTCAATTTACCAGCAATGTGCCGCAATGGGATTGGTTTGATAAATTGGCAAGTTCTAAAATTTCAAGAATAACTTGGGGACTTTTATACACCTTGTTCTTTTATGTATTCGCTACGGCTTGGTGGAACTGGTTGTTTTTACCCGTAGCATTATTTATGGCTCCAATTCATGGGTTAATTATTAATTGGTATGCGCATATTTATGGGTATGTTAATTTTAAAGTAAGTGATACGTCTAAAAACTTATTACCGGTAGATTTCTTGATGATGGGAGAAGGCTATCATAATAACCATCATAAATATGGCACACGAGCTAATTTTGGCGGGGTAAGATGGCATGAAATTGACCCTACCTATATGATTATGTTAGTGCTGAACTCACTTAGAATAATCAAAATAAAAGATGACGGTATTCGCGTATAAGTTTTTATTTCTTTTGTTTTTTCTAATTTCAATAGCCCTATGATTCGCGTGTAAATTCAAGAAATTCTGCTAGTGTAATCGTTTTTTAAATGAGTATTTGCACCTTAAATAAAAGCGACTACTTAGATAGAGGTAGATGTCATATACATACAGCCAAGAAGACGGAAGGTTTTCAATATCAGGATTTGGGCTTTTTAACAGTGAGTTTATTGAAGTGAATCAAGTTAAATCGAAAAGTAAAAACTAGCTTGAACGGGTAGAATAGCATTGAAAATGGCTGTTATCTTTTCAGAATAAAAAGCTTTAAATCTCTAACCATGGGCGTTGCTCTGGGTATGTTGTTTTTAGCCTTCTTGTAAAGGTTTCTATCCTTGAATATGGCTTGCGTCTTTGTCTAGTAAATCACCAATAATAAAGGGGTAAACTGTACCTTTGGAATTGCTATAATGGTATGGACAAAGCCTTTAAAACTGCAACATGAATCGAGACGTTTCTATTTCAAAAATTAAAGATGAATCCATAACCTGGGATGTTATTGTAATTGGTGGAGGAGCTAGCGGACTTGGAGTTGCGGTAGATGCCGCATCACGTGGATTGAAAACATTGCTTGTAGAAAAGTATGATTTCGCTAAAGGCACTTCTTCCCGAAGCACAAAATTGGTTCATGGTGGGGTGAGGTACTTAGCGCAAGGTGATATTTCGTTAGTTCTGGAAGCACTTAGAGAAAGAGGCTTACTTAAAAGTAATGCGCCTCACTTATTTGAAAACCGTAAATTCATTATTCCTAATTACGAGTGGTGGGCTGGTTCATTCTATACCATTGGTTTGAAAATGTATGATAAAATGGCTGGGAAATTAGGCTTGGGTAAATCTGTTCATCTTTCTAAAGAAGAGATAATGGCGTACATTCCGAATCTAGTGGAAGAAGATTTACACGGAGGAGTGATGTACCATGATGGCCAATTTGATGATTCGCGATTCGCGATAAACTTAGCACAAACCGTTACCGATTTAGGAGGTACTGTGGTAAATTATTGTGAAGTTACCGGATTGAGTAAAGACAAAGACGAATTGCTTAATGGATTATCTGTTACCGATACAGAAACGGGGTTGAGTTATAATTTAAAGGCGCAATCTATAGTGAATGCAACGGGTATATTTGTAGATGATATTTTAACGATGGATACTGATTCGCATGAAAAAACGGTGCGCCCAAGTCAGGGAGTTCATTTAGTTTTAGATCAAAGCTTTTTACCCTCTGATTATGCCATCATGATACCTAAAACCTCTGATGGCCGAGTTTTATTTGCAGTGCCCTGGCACGAAAAGGTGATACTTGGAACTACAGATACCCTTATTAAAGAACCAAGCATTGAACCGTTAGCGTTAGAAGAAGAAATCAATTTCATTTTAGAAACGGCTTCAGAATATTTGGTAAAACCGCCAAAACGAGAAGATGTGTTAAGTGTTTTTGCGGGGTTAAGACCTTTAGCTGCTACAAACGTAAAGGAAGGCGATGAGGTGGATACTAAAGAAATTTCTAGGAGCCATAAAATTATTGTTTCATTGTCAGGTTTAATAACCATTATTGGAGGTAAGTGGACTACCTACCGACAAATGGGAGAGGATGTAGTTAATAAAATTGCTTTGCTAACCGATCTAGAAGAACGAAAATGTGAAACCTGTAATTTGAAAATTCATGGAGCCGCTGCCAACCTTAATTTTGATGTGCATTGGCATGTTTACGGTTCTGACTTACCGGAAATAAACGCGTTAATTATGAATGATGCTATCCTAGGAGAAAAATTGCATCCAGACTTACCTTACACCAAAGCAGAAGTGGTTTGGGCGGTGCGAAAAGAAATGGCAAGAACTCCGGAAGATGTATTGGCTAGAAGGACACGTGCTTTGTTTTTGGATGCGCGCGTAAGTGTTAAAATGGCTCCAGTTGTAGCGGAGATTATGGCTAAGGAATTAGGGTATGATGCTAATTGGGTCGAAAACCAAATTACGAAATACACCGAATTATCGAAAGGATATATTTTAGCTTAGTAAGACCTATTAGTTTTGAAGAGGCTAATTTCCATTGTGGTTAAAAGCTAAAATGAATCTTTACTGTGTTACGAACTACAATGATTATTTTTAGTTCGATTTAAGTATTAAATATAGCGGGTGTTGTGCCTTGTTTTAATTTTATTATTCCAATAATCTTCGTCAATTTATTCAAGCCAGTTTTGGATACGAAACGAAATCCTAATTCCAAAAAAGCATACCTAATGAAAATAATCCCCACAAGTATGGGTAAAATGAGTCCTATCGCGTTTTCAATTCCTCCAGTTGAAATTACAATTCCAAAAGCAATCAATGGCATTACAAATAAAATTGAAAACATTACTTTAAAAGCCGAATGTAAATTGACTTCAATTGTGCCATTTTTTCCATCAAACTCTCCCGTTAAAACACATAATGCTCCTCTGCCAATTTCTGATGAAATTACTCTAAATCCATTATTGCTGACTTGTCCTCTAAATGCCTTTTCGGTTTTCTCAGAAATCAGGGTGTCGGTTATATCGGTATTCTGTTTTAAACCCGCCATTGCCTTAATAGTATCTTCGTCTATTTCGACAGTGAAACTTCTAGTTGGAAATATTTTCATTTCGTTCGTAAGGTATTTGAATAATAAGGCACAATGTTACGCTACTTCGAAAAGCTCAGCGCAAATATGCTTAGTGCGTTTTCGATAGTCGATGGTTTTCGGAAGTGCACGAACCCAGTTAAGGTGTAATTTTTGTTTTTACTTTTAAATTCGGTCGTTAATCCCGATATCCATCGGAATCAAAATTACACTTTAACGAACTACGAGGGAAGGACTTTGATAACCCAATTTAAAAAGCATTAAATATAGAACGTGTTAGCAACATTTAGAGCCTCCCAAAACCGAACATCAAGCCTTCATTTTCCATCGAAAAGCAAACGTCAAACTAGTGTAACAAATGGAAAAGTAAATTTCAGTCGAAAAGCAAACATGGAAAGAACCAAACGGTTACTATCCATATTCATTTACAGAACTGCAAATTTCGGATTTAGATTATAGTTGTTGCCAACGAGTTGCTATATGTTATTATTAGGCTTTTCAGGCGTAATTAATTCTATTAGATTGCTTTAAAACCAGAATCAAAAAAATGCTAGCTTTCAATGATTCAATGTACATCTTTCTAAGGAATTTTTAAATAGATAATTTTAGTATTATCGAGGTAAATCAGAATTAATACCGTGCCATTTGCGCAATGAAACGGGTAACAATCTCTTTCCAATTCTTCCCATTTCCATTAATACTTCTATAGATAAATTGCATGTAATTTAACGTACTAATTGTAGTCCACACTCATTCAATAACCTACATTTGTAATCTAAGTTGCAAAGCTCTTTGATGATGCTAAGTAATTTTAAATCAATTTATTATAGATTTTATAGTTAAGTAATGAAAAGTATATTTAAGCAACTTTGGGGATTCTTCATCTCTATGGAGGTCATGGCCTTTTTAATTTTATTGTTTGCAGTTTCAATTGGAATTGGAACCTTCATTGAAAACGATTTCGGTACACCGGCATCTAAAGCAGTAGTTTATAACGCAAAATGGTTTGAGTTAATGCTGTTTTTCTTGTTTATTAATTTGGTAGCCAATATTGTGCGATTTAAAATGTATCGTAAATCTAAGTGGTCTATTTTCATGTTTCACATGGCGTTTATTTTCATGATTGCTGGTGGTGGTATTACACGTTATATCAGTGAGGAAGGTATTTTACATATTAGAGAAGGAAAAACGAGTAATACCGTAGTGAGCGATAAAGCTTATTTTGGATTTAAAGTCGATGATCGTAAAATGCAATATAGTTTTGAGCATGTACAATTCTTAAATACACTTTATAACCCTTCATTTTCTAAGTCTTTCAATTTTGAAGGAACCGATGTTAGGGTTTCGTATAAAGACTATCTACAAAATGCGATTGATACCGTTATTGCCGATGAAAATGGAAGCAACTTCATAGAATTAGTAACCACCGATGGTCAGGGTCGTAAAACCAACTACCTGGAGGAAGGTACCTCAACTAATTTCGGAATGTTAACTGTAGAGTTTGGTGACACAGGTGAAAATGTCGCATTGAGAATCTTTAGAGATTCAAATGGACTATCTTTTATTTCTCCGTTTGATATGACGTATTTAAAAATGGCCGATCGTTCAGAAGGTGTTTTGAGTGCCGATACAGTTCACCCATTTGAGTCAAGAAAATTGTATCAAATAAATGGTGTAAATATCGTGTTTAAAGGATTTCATGAAAACGTGAAGAAAAGTATTACGACCAGTAAAGGTGGAAACGCTGCACGTGGAACAGATATTTTGGTTGTTGATTTAGCCATCAATGATACGCATCAAGATGTCTATCTTAAAGGTGGCCCGGGTATGGTGACAAGACCAACGTTGATTGAACAAGACGGATTACATTACAGCTTATCGTATGGTTCGAAATATATTTATTTACCATTTTATATGCAATTAAGAGATTTTGAATTGGATCGTTATCCCGGATCAATGAGTCCAGCATCTTACGCCAGTGAGGTGACTTTGATTGATGAGGAAGCAGGTATAAATGAGGAACATAGAATTTTTATGAATAATGTATTGGATTATAAAGGCTACCGTCTTTTTCAATCTTCCTATGATCAAGATGAAGGTGGAACAGTGCTTTCTGTTAATCGCGATTTCTGGGGGACTTGGCTTTCTTATATTGGCTATATTTTAATGGGTTCTGGAATGTTTTTCACTCTATTTATAAAAGATAGTCGCTTTAGTAAATTGAAAAGTAACTTGAATAAAATTCGTATTAAAAAAGAGGCATTAACAGCAGTGATTGCACTGTCTATGATGGCCAGTACTGGATTTGCACAACATGACCACAATGCTGAAGTGTCTACACCAAAAGTAATTCCGGTAGCACAAGCTGCCAATTTTGGTAAACTTCAGGTGCAAGATCAGCAAGGAAGAATGAAGCCAATGAATACGTTGACTTCTGAGGTTTTGAGAAAAATTTCGAGAAGTAGTTCTTGGGAAGGGTTAACCCCGGATCAAGTGTTTCTTGGAATGATTTATAATCCACAACCATGGCAAGCGGTTAAAATGATTAAAGTCTCACATCCTGATTTGAAAAAGAAACTAGGGTTAGATAAAAGTGAAAAGTACGCTTCATTTCTACAGTTCTTCACAGAAGATTTTCGTTTTGTATTAGAAGATGATATCGCAGAGGCAACACGTAAAAAACCGAGCCAACGTAGTAAGTATGATAAAGATGTAATGGCCGTTGATGAGCGTGTAAACATTGGTTACATGATTTATACGGGTTCTATTATGCGTTTATTTCCGCTAGCAAATGAGCCAAATAACAAATGGTACTCTCCATCTGATGCTGCGGAGGCATTTACTGGAGGTGATTCGCTTTTTGTATCTAGTATTTTTATGATGTATTTCGATGCCGTAGACGAAGGTCTTAGTTCTGGTAATTGGGAGTCCGCAGATAAAACAATGAATTCTATTCATGATTATCAGCAAAAATATGGCGCTGAAGTAACTATTTCAGAGGCTAAAGTAGGGGCTGAAATTTTCTACAATAAAGCGCGGATCTTTAACAACCTGTTTTACTATTATTTTACCATTGGGTTAATTTTCTTGATATTCTTATTTACGCAATTGTTTAGCACAGGTAGTAAATTATTAAATGGAATAATTACCGGATTTTATTGGTTAGTAGTACTAGGATTTGCAGTTCATACTGCCGGTCTAATTTTACTATGGTATATCTCTGGTCACGCTCCTTGGAGTAATGCATATGAGTCAATGGTGTATATTGGATGGGCGATCGTATTAGCGGGTTTTATTTTCGGAAGAAAATCTAAAATTACATTAGCATCTACGGCTTTACTAACATCGTTTATCTTGATGGTAGCACACCTGAACTGGTTAGACCCAGAAATCACCAACTTAGTACCCGTGTTAAACTCGTATTGGTTGATGATTCATGTAGCTATTATTACTGCTAGTTACGGGTTCTTAGCCTTAGGCGCTGTACTTGGATTATTTAATTTGATTTTAATTATCTTTTCTCCACGAGGAAATGAGAAGATTAAATTAACCTTTAAAGAATTAAGTACGATTAATGAAATGACCATAACTATAGGTTTATTCATGTTGACTATTGGTACCTTCTTAGGTGGCGTTTGGGCAAATGAATCTTGGGGTCGTTATTGGGGTTGGGATGCAAAAGAAACATGGGCATTAGCCTCTGTATTAACCTATAGCTTTGTAGCGCATATGCGTTTTATTCCTGGACTGAGAGGTGGGTTTGCGTATAACTTTACGTCTATGGTTGCTTTTAGTGCTATTATTATGACTTACTTCGGTGTGAATTACTATTTAAGTGGTTTACACTCGTATGCAGCTGGTGATCCGGTTCCGGTTCCAGTTTTTGTTTATTATACGATTGGTGTGGTTGTCGTAATTTCAGCAGTAGCATTTTATAGATTTAAATCATTCCAATCTGACGAAAAGTAAAATTATGTCTGAAAGTCAATTTTTTACTACTAACAACTATGAAACGGATGTTGATCATCCGCGAGCCATTCTGGATAAACTCTCTATGGGGACTTCCATGTATTTTGGTCCTCGCTTTTTATCCATGTTAGTTGGTAATAGAAACTTGGCTATTGCAGATAAATTTGATACCAAAACATGGGCTTCTCGTTCCATGGATATTCTTCATTTATTAGAGTCTTGTGGTGCGAAGTTCCAAATTGAAGGAATGGACAACATCACCAAGTTAGATACTCCTGTGGTATTTGTGAGTAATCACATGAGTATGCTGGAAACCATGATATTTCCGGGTATTATAGCGAGTAAGAGAGAAGTTACGTTTGTGGTAAAAAAGAGTTTGATTTCTCATCCATTATTTGGACCAACAATGCGGGCTAGAAAACCAATTGCGGTAGATAGAAAAGATCCTATTTCTGACTTTAAAGCGGTTATGGCTCAAGGAGTAGAGAACTTAGAAAATGGGACATCTGTAGTAATTTTCCCGCAGAGTAAAAGGATGTTGGGTTTTGACCCAAAACTTTTTAATACACTAGGTATTAAACTAGCTAAGAAGGCCAAAGTAGCCATTGTACCTGTAGCTATAAAAACCGATTTATGGACCAATGGTTCTCTCTTTAAGGATATCGGTAAATTGAATAGAAATAAAACGGTTCACGTGAAATTTGGGGAACCTTTTGTAATTGATGGACCAGGTAAAAAAGAACATCAAGAAGTTATTGAGTTTATCACCGATAATTTGGAGCATTGGAGTAAATAGTTTTCGGTTGTAGTTAGAATTTGTTCGACTCTTAATTTGTTATACGTGTTAACCGCAGTTTAAAATCCAGTTCGCACCACTAGAGCTTAAGTCTAATTCACTGTTTTATCACAAATAATTTTCACTTCTGGAATTAATATTCTAGGATTACTACCATTGGGAGTTTTGGCGTAAAAGATAAATTTATTGCGGATTTTTAGCAGAGGCTTTCAATGGTTCACGTAACCAAAATAGTCATAACTTTTTAATCACAGAGTGGTAACTCTATGGGTGAAAAATAGAACTAGGTAGAGTTTATAGCAGCATCGTTGCCTTTTATTCAAAAGCATTCTTTTTATTGGAATTGTGTCATCAGATTTAAATAGATTTTGGTCTATTTTGTACATAGACTCCATTTTATACTGGAAATCTATACCGTTGGTGTATTTAGTTTCCTTTTTACATTCAGCCGACAATTGGTAAGCGTATTATTTTCTATTTTGCATGGAAATTACCATCAATGAAATACGCTTTTATTTTAATGTTATTTATGGGTTGGGGTTGTATAACTGACAATCCGAAAACACCCATTCCAGTAATAGAAAAAACCGTAGCAGATAAAGATTTAACCGCATACAAAGTTATATGGCACTGGGAAAACCGATTCAATAGGGAAGAGGTGGCGCAAGTAAAATCGTGGTTGAAAACCATGAATACCTCCGTGACTAAAACCTTTGGAAGCTATCCTTTTGACGTTCATTACTATATTCATAGAAGTACCAAAGGAAACGAACCTGTACCATGGGCACATACGACTCGAGGAGAGAAACAGGGTGTTCACTTTCATGTTAATATGGATTATTCTTTGGAAGAGTTTTTAGCAGATTGGACTGCGCAGCATGAAATAAGTCATTTGTCAATTCCATTTGTAGGACGTGAAAATTCTTGGTTTTCAGAAGGCTACGCAACGTTTATGCAATATCAAGTAATGAAATTTCAAGGAGTTTATTCTGAATTGGAAGTGCAAGAAAAGTATCAAAGCAGAGTATCCAAATGCAAGTCGAGTTATCAAACTAATTTAACTTTTCCGGAAGCAGCCGATAGTCTTCGTGGAGTTTGGAATTACCCAGATATGTATTGGGGTGGAGTAAGCTTTTTTTGGAGTTTAAATAAGAAATACCAAGCACACGATACTCAAGCTTTATCGGAGGTTATTACAAAATATGTGAGTTGCTGTCGGGTAGCGGAGAGTTCACCTAAAGAATTTTGCCTAGCGCTAGATTCTATTACAGAAACTAAAATTGCCACTGACTTATTGATTAAATATGAAACACAACCGGCATATTTAATCTTTGAAAAGATGTAGTTAATTTGCTGTTTTAAGATATAAAAAAAAGGGTGTGAAATTAATTTCACACCCTTTTCAATTATTTTGATAACTGACTATGTGTCAATATTCGCATATTTTGCGTGTGATTCAATAAAGGCTCTACGTGGTGGAACTTCATCGCCCATCAACATACTAAATACTCTATCCGCTTCTGCACCAGAATCAATAGTTACTTGACGTAAAGTTCGGTGTTCTGGGTTCATAGTTGTTGCCCACAGTTGCTCTGCGTTCATCTCCCCAAGACCTTTATAACGTTGAATACCTACGCTTGAATCAGTTCCTTTACCTTTCATGTCTTGAACAAAAGTATCGCGTTCCGCATCACTCCATGCGTAACGTTGATCTTGTCCTTTTTTCACTAAGTATAATGGAGGAGTAGCGATGTAAATGTTTCCATGATCAATTAACTCTTTCATATAACGGAAAAAGAAAGTTAAAATCAAAGTCTCAATATGACTACCATCTACATCGGCATCACACATAATAACTACTTTATGGTAACGTAATTTTGAAATGTCTAATGCTTTAGAATCTTCTTCAGTACCTACTTTCACACCTAAAGCAGTGTAAATGTTGCGAATTTCTTCGTTTTCAAAAATCTTATGAGAAAGTGCTTTCTCTACATTTAAAATCTTTCCACGAAGAGGTAAAATAGCTTGATTCTCACGGTTACGACCTTGTTTTGCCGTACCACCCGCTGAATCTCCCTCAACTAAGAAAACTTCACTTACATATGGATCACGAGACGAACAATCGGCTAATTTACCTGGTAAACCAGAGCCCGACATTACATTCTTACGTTGAACCATTTCTCTTGCCTTACGCGCTGCGTTACGCGCTTGAGCTGCAAGAATTACTTTTTGTACAATGGTTTTAGCATCTTTAGGATTTTCTTCTAAGTAATTAGATAGCATTTCAGAAACTGCTTGCGATACCGGAGCATTAACTTCACGGTTACCCAATTTAGTTTTTGTTTGTCCTTCAAATTGAGGCTCAGCTACTTTTACAGAAATTACTGCCGTTAATCCTTCACGGAAATCATCACCAGCAATATCAAACTTAAGTTTGGTTAACAATCCAGATTCCTCTGCGTACTTTTTTAATGTACCTGTTAAGCCACGTCTAAAACCTTGTAGGTGAGTTCCACCTTCATGCGTATTAATGTTATTTACATATGCATGTAAATTTTCCGAATAAGAAGTGTTGTAAACCAAAGCAACCTCTACAGGTATACCACCTTTTTCTCCATCAATATAAATTACATCATCAATAAGTTGCTCGCGATTTTGATCTAAGAAAAGAACAAACTCTTTTAAGCCACCTTCTGACATGAAATTACTAGAAATATAGTTTCCTTCTTCGTCTTTTTCTCTAAGGTCAGTAATGCTAATTTTAATCCCTTTATTTAGGTAAGCTAGCTCACGTAAACGATTCTCTAAAGTTTCGTAATTATATTCACGTTCGTCAAAAATTTCACCATCTGGTCGGAAGGTTACTTTTGTTCCTGTTTTATCAGAAACACCAATTTCTCTAACATCGTATTGAGGAACACCTTTCGAGTATTCTTGTTCGTATACTTTTCCGTCTCGGTAAACCTCTGCACGTAACATGATAGAAAGTGCATTCACACAAGAAACACCCACACCGTGTAATCCACCAGATACTTTGTAAGTATCCTTATCAAATTTACCACCAGCGTGTAAAACAGTCATTACAACTTCAAGAGCTGAACGTTGTTCTTTCTCATGAAATCCAGTAGGAATACCACGACCATTATCAATAACAGTAATAGCGTTGTCTTCTTCAATGAAAACATCAATTTGATCACAATGACCAGCTAAAGCTTCATCAATAGAGTTATCTACAACCTCATAAACTAAGTGGTGCAAACCTCTAAAACCCACATCGCCAATATACATGGCGGGGCGTTTTCTAACTGCTTCAAGGCCTTCTAAAACCTGAATGTTATTCGCTGAATAATTTGTTCTGTCTTCTTTATTTTCGTCACTCATAAGAGATATGATTTTGCTTGTTATTTTGGCCGTTTTTTGAGCCACTGACAAAGATAAATTTCGCAAGTTCTTAAGCTCTATTTGGGTAGGTTAAAATGTTGGGTTTTTCCACATTTTATTAACAATTGGAGGATTTTTTTGTGGGTGGTTTGGTGAGTTTATAAAAGTGACTTTTACAGAGCGTATTAGTTTGATTTATAAGTCGTTTTAATTAGGCTTTTAGGATTGTTTTTTTTGCCATAAATGAAACAGAACCCATCTTACTGGAAAAAGAATGAAGACTACTAAGTATGAGAATTTAATAAAATAGAACAGGAATTGAATTACGATTTGATTCTTTTCTAGTCGGCTTATGTGGGATTCAGATAATAATTGGGTTTGACTACTTAAGCTGTCAACTTGGGCTTTCGCAAACAACCGAAACTTTAAAGTGTACAACGGACTTACGGAATCGTGAATCCTTTCAAATTCATTTATTTGAGAGGTTGATACTTCCATGTTACGGTTTAGCGAGTCTAATTGTTTTAATAAGCTATGTTTTCTTTCTTCTAACTGTTCCAGGTTTTCAGATTCAATTTCTTTGGTTACCTCTTCAATATTTAATGTGTTAACTTGAGTGATTGAATCAATTGGAGGTAAATAAGAGTAAATTCCCATTAAACTATCCGTAGTATTTATTGAATCGTATTTCCAGATTTGAATTTGAATTAAGAGAAACGAATCCAATGATTGGGTTACCAATGGCTTTTGTGTTTCATACCGTTCTTGCTCTTTTTTAGAGAAGTATTCCGTAGTGTAAATCGATATTCCTAAAAGTAATACCAAGCCTAGAAGTATAATAGCGGCTGTTTTATTTGAAATAAGATAGGCTGGCTTCACAATATTAATCTTTGACTTCACCTAAAAGGATTATTAAATCATATCTGGTTATTGAAAGGATTATTCCAGAATAAACAGACAATGCTTTTTTCTGGTAATTGAAACACATGCTAAAATTACTTTTTCCAGAAAGCGATAGTAACTCCACCCAATACATTAATGCCTTGAACTTGGTAGTTCCCCCACATTTCGTAATTGTTAGATAAGATGTTGTTGACATCTAAAAAAGCAGATATTTTCTTTGTAAACCGGTATTCTAAACCAACGTTTAAGTCTACAATTGGATCTAACTTTCTACCATAAACACCAAACGCTAATTGCTCTTGGGAAACGTCAGAAGTCTTCACATATCGGCTACTCATAAAGGTAATACTCGATTTAGCAATGATTTTATCTTGTAAGCTATAACGTAAGGTCACATCCGAAGTGAAGTCGGGTAAATTCCATGCTTTTGCTTCGCGTAAGGTTTCGTAATTATTGTAATTCATTCGCCACATTACATTCCATTTATCTTCTCTTTGGTAATTAATTTGGGTAGATAAATGCGCCACTTTAACGGTATCGTAAATAGGTTGATAAACGTTTTCATATTGATTGAAAAGAACCGCTGGATTTGCTACCGACATATCACTAGTGAACAAAGCCATATCTTTTACCGACTTATAACCACCAGAAATATTATACGATAAATTAGAGCTAACCAATCCTCTAACCCCTAAATAAACATCATAGTTAGTTCTGGTGTTTTTTAGATTTGGAAGTTCATATAAAAATGGGTTTTCCGCTCGTAAAGAGTTGATAGAATTCCTTTTAATGCCTCCAGTAACACCTAAGTAAGGAACAATTAAATTCCGAACCACATTGTATTTAAACTCCGCATTTGGGAAGAAATAAAATCGGGTGTCATCTCCGTTTTCTAAAGCCATTTTAAACCCTGCTAGTAAGTGCCATTTCTCTCCTTTGAACTCAATATCAATAGATGGTTTAACAATAAAATTAGCTTTTAATTCAGCGCTATCTGCCGATACCTTATTGTAATCAAAATCTAAATATAAGTACCCTTTCTCTGTACCGAAATACTTTGAAAACTGAGAAGTCATCAAGAAGTTGTTTTCTTTTGTACTCGATGGATTTACACTCAAATTATAGTAGTTGAAATTAACCTTGTAATTGAGCTCGTTAGAATCAGAAATAAAACTTCTAATTCCTGCTGTTCCGTTGTACACGACATAGCTCTGATCCATATCATTTAAAAACTTAGAATCAATATCTGGTGCGTCACTCAAGGGTTTGTTGATACCGTACTTATTGATTTGCTCACGGTCAAAAATAAATCCAGCATTAACCACATGTCGTTTCAACATCTTTTTACCGTACAAATCAACATTCTGTTTAGAGAAGTAGTTGTCGGGTAAGTCATTGATTCCTCCATTAGAAGCAAAATGATGAACATCTAATCCCCATTGAAAGTCGCGAGAACGAAGGCTATTAATATGTAACTCACCTAAGTTGTTCAAGTAACTACCCATGCCTGCCTTTAAATAAGCTCTGTAAAGTTTATTCAATGGTTCACCTTTAATTTTAACCGCATCAATAGTATCTGGATGGAATTGATAATCTTGATTTTGGGGCGTTAAATTATACTTGAAATTAGGTGTTTTTTTATCTACGTTATTAATCATTGGTTGATGATTAATTTTCTTAGCATTCTTTATGACCGGTTCAAACTCCCGCACTATAATGACCGTTTCTGAGAGTGAATCGGCATTTTTATTGCTGTTTTGTTCTTGTGCAAATGATGGGTTTAAGAACCCCAAAATGGCACCAGTAATTGCCACAACTTTTATGTTTAATACTCTACTCATTATCCTCTGGATTTTGTGGTGTTGGAATTTCTTCATCTTCAAGCTCTTCTTCCTCAAATAAGGAATCCATTAGCGCATCATTACTTTCATCATCAAAACTGACTTCATCTACCTCTTTTTCAACAGGAGTATCAAAGTTGCTGTTTTCCAATTCTATTAAATTTTCTAGTTTTCCTTTGGCCAAATCTAGGGTTTCAGAACCGCCACTATAATTTGCAATAATACTTTCTAAAGTAGTTCTGGCTTGAAAATAATCTTCTTGAACTACATATATATCAGACAGCAGAATTAGCCCCTGAGCTAACCATTCGGGGTAAGTGGGTGTGTGTTGCGCTAATTCATAAATAACCGCTTCACTAGAATCTATTTGCTGGTTTTCGTATAATATTTTAGCTATTCTAAATAAAGATTCAGCCGATTTTTCTTCTTGCGAAATCGTAGTTACCGCTCGGTATAGTGCTAGAGCTTTTGCGGTGTCGTTAGTTTGTTGATACGACTTAGCCATTGTGAATTTAATGAATGCTTCACTTTTAGAACCTCCTAAAGAATCAGCCAGTAAAAACGTTCCTTCATTTATAACGACTATATGGGAGTCTATTTTAGCAGCACTTTTAAACGACCACCAATGCACATCATACAATTCATCGGCATTAATAGTGGTTGGTTTTAATTTCTCAAAGTAGGCTAAGGCAGATCCAAATTGCGCCATCTTATAACTTAGTTCAGCCGCTCTTTTTAAAGAAGGGTTATAAAACAAAGGATCGTTGGTTACCACATTGAAAGCGTAATTTGGTAAAGCTGCTTCGTAAAGTTCCTTTTTGTATTGGCTTTCTGCCAAATAGAAATGGGCTTTATTGGTGAAGATTGGATAATTGAATTTGGCCAAATACTTTTCAAATAGTGGAATGGCTTTCTCCATGTTGTTATCCAAATAAAAATCTTCTGCCGAAGCATAAGAAAGAGAATCTAAAGCTCCATCGGAGATATCCATAAAATCTAATGAAGCGATGTAAATTTCGTATTCATCTACTTTACCGATTGACTTATATATTTTCTGAATTCGGTCTAGCGAATTTTTAGATTCAGAATAACTAGGGTACTCAATAACGACTTGTTTATATGCGGTTAAAGCTTCTTCATTTTGGCTATTGTTATAGTAAATCAGTCCTTTGTACTCCAGTGATTTTTTACGGTACGGATTGTTGCTATCGCCATTAATAACCAGGTTGAAGTTATTTAAAGCTTTAGTTGTTTCTCCGTTTACAAAGTAGTTTTTACCCAGTTCATACAAAGCCCCTTTGGCATAGGTTGATTTAGGGAAATCAGAAAGTAATTTTTCTAAACTCGAGTTTTGTAAGTCCTTCTTTTTTAATAATCCTTGCGTAATTGCATACTGATACAAGGCGTAATCAGCATTTCTACCCCCTTCAACAAATGCTTTTTTGTAATATTCTTCCGAAAGTAAATAGCTTTTGGTAATGAAATAACTGTCACCCGTTCTTAATAAGGCATCATGTCTACGCGTTGGACTCGCATCTTTATAGGATAAATATTTACGAAACCATTTAGCTGCGTTTTTGTAGTCTTTGTTTTGATAGTAGGCATATCCTAGCGAATAATTCGCTATTTTAAATTCGGGTAAAAGAAATGCACGCGGTTCAAAAATGAAATTATTAAACTCTTCAATTGAACTCGAGTAATTCTTTTTACGATAGTACGCTTCTGCAACCCAGTAAGAACTTTGTGCGTTTAAATCCTTGTCTTCTGGTTGCTTTTTTGATTTTGTAAAGGATTCAATAGCGCTATTGTAATCGCTATTTTGAAATTGCTCCACCGCTAAATTGAAAAGAAGTTTTTGATACACGGCACGTAACCTTGGATCTAAATCTTTCGTTATTTCTAAGGATGCAATAGCCGAACGGTAATTATTGGTAGATAAATAGATGTTGACCAAGTTTTCAAATGCTTCATCTTTTTTAATCGCATTTGGGTATTTTTCTAGGTACTGGATAAATGCGCTTATGGCATCTGTGTAGGGATCATAAGAGATCTCATAAGATAATTTAGCGTAATTTAATAACGACTCTTGCGCAATTTCTGAATTGAATTCCATTTGTGAAGACTTGAAAAAAGCATTTCGCGCATATGCTTTATTATCTGATTTCAAATAACAGTCAGCCATATTGTAAATGGCTTTTTGCGCTAACTCATCATCCTTTGCACTAATTCTAGAAAAGTATTTGATAGCTGGCGGGTAGTCTTTGTTCTGCATCATGGCAAAAGCCAACTGAAAGTATTCCTCTCGTGATGGTTGCTCGCCTTCTTTGATGTAAAACTGTAAATACGGAATGGCTTCAGCGTATTTTTTAGTATTGAAATAAGCATCTCCAACAAGTTTAGAGATTTCTGGTTTGCGCTTGGTTTTGGCATTCTCCAACATTGGAGTAGCGTAACTAATTAGTGTATCGTATTTTTCTTGCTTGTAATAAATCTGGGTGATGTAATACGGAATAATTACTCCGAATTTTTTATCGGAACGTATTTTATCAAATCCTTGTAAGGCAGATTCAAAGTTGCCTTCTAGGTATGAAATATGCGCGTAGTAGTAGTTTGCAGGTACGTAATAGGCAGATTCAATATCAATAAGCTCATGAAAATAGGGCGATGCTTTTTGGTGGGCATCTAAACGGAAATAAGAATAACCTAACCTGAAATTATATTCATACAATTGACTATTAGAAAATTCAAAAGCATCAGTTTTTGCAAACCAATAAATTACTTTTTCCCATTTACGTTTGCGGTAGTTGTATTTCCCTAGTTGAAAATAGGCATCTTTTACTTTCGGGCTCTCAGGATAATTTTCTACAAATTCTTTTAATTGAAACTCTGCGTCTTTATTGAATAAATTCAGGGCACATAAGGCTTTGTAATAAGTGGCGTTTACGTAAACTTCAGAATTTTGATCGTCAATAGCATCACGTGTTTTTTCAAATGCACGGATAGCTGCGCTATACTTTTCTTTCTGAAAAAGTTCTAAACCTTCATTGTACCACTTCAAATTAGTAGTATAAACTTGGGTTTCTTGGGCTTTGATAGTTTGAAAACCGTGCCCGAATATTATTAGTGAAATAATGAAAAATATTTTTCTCAAAACTTATAGATTTTGCATGTTATAACAAGTAAAGATACTTTGTATTGTTTGTTGCCTTGAAATAAAATTCTCTAGTTATTAACGCGTGTTTGTTGATGTATACCTGCTAATAACTTGCAAAAATGATTAGCTATAAATTGGTGGGTATCTTATGAAAAATATAAATTTGCTGGAAACCAGTACAAAGTATGTCGAATCACGTAATTGAATTAAAAGGAGCTAATATTTATCAAGAGAAAACACTCATCTTATCGGATGTTAATTTACAAATTGATAAAGGCCAATTTTTATATTTAGTAGGTGAAACAGGAAGTGGTAAAAGCTCCCTATTAAAAACGATGTATGCAGATTTACCCCTTGTAGAAGGCAAAGGAAAAGTTGCCGGTTTTAGTCTCCAGAAGTTGAAGCGTAGTAAAGTGCCTTTTTTAAGAAGAAAAATAGGTATTGTATTTCAAGACTTCCAGTTATTACCTGACCGTAGTGTCTTTGAAAACATGGTTTTTGTTATGCAGGCTACTGGATGGAGTAAAAAACAAGAAATTAAAACCAGAGCAGAAGAGTTGTTGAATCAAGTAAACTTGAGTGATAAAGGAGATAAAATGCCTCATGAGTTATCAGGTGGTGAGCAACAACGTGTCGCTATTGCTAGAGCATTAATTAATAGTCCGGAAATTATTTTAGCAGATGAACCTACAGGTAATTTAGATACTGCAACTTCTGAAAGAATTATTCATTTGCTTTCGGATATTAGCATGAGCGGAACGGCTGTATTAATGGCTACCCACGATCAATCGCTAATGGAGAAATTTAAGTCTAAAACAATACGTTGTCACCAGGGTAAAGTAACAGTTGAATAATGGTATCCATTCTAATTCCAGTTTATGGTGAATCAGTTGATGCGCAATTAGCCAGTTTGGCTATTGAAGCAAAAAGTCTGGATTATGATGTGGAAATTATTGTATGTGATGATGCTTCGCCCTTACCAAAGCTTCCTGCATTTACAGAATACGAAGGAATTGAATATCGATTTATTCAATTACATAAAAACTTAGGTCGTTCAAAAATTAGAAATTTTTTAGCCGAAGAAGCTAAGTACGAGCAACTAATTTACGTAGATGCGGATTGCCTGCCTATTCAATCTTCCTTTATTGACACCTATAAAATAAAATTTGAGTCAGGTGAAGTTTTAGTTGGCGGTCAATTATTTGCCCATGAACCTCCATCAGAATATTCAAGGATGTTACGTTGGGATTATGGGACTAATGTAGAAGCAAGACCATTAAAAGAAAGAGTAGCTGCTCCATACCGTTCTTTTATGGCGAACAACTTTTCAATAGCTAAATCACTTTTAAAAAAGTATCCTTTTGATGCTAATCATAGAGGGTATGGTCATGAAGATACCTTATTTGGTGTGCAGTTAAGAGAGAATAATGTAACCGTAGTTCACATTAAAAATCCAATACGTCATTTAGGTAATGAAACGAATGAGCAGTTTCTTAAAAAAACCGCTGAAGGAGTACGTAATTTAGCACGCCTTTATTTAGATGGTAAACTAGATAAGCATGTACGGTTAATTAAAACCTATGAGCAAATTAAATTAACTGGATTTGCAGGGTTTACTAGAAGTGTAATAGCCAAACGACAAGCGGGTTATTATGAAATATTATTGAAAGGAAAAGCAAAATTACGGAAGTTCTCGTTATACAAACTGGGGGAGTTTATGCTGGAAATTCAACGCATAAAAGCTAAGTCAAAGTCTTAATCCAGTATCTCTTTATCTTTCCAATTTCTATATGCCGTTAAATCTTTACTTACTAAGGTTAAGGCGAAGGAGAATACGGTAGCGTCATCAATATAACCAATAACGGGAATGTAATCTGGTGATAAATCTAAGGGGTTTAAAACGTACAAAAGTGCGAATACAATTGCGGTAAGCGCATACCAAGGTATTTCTGTGTAATCTTTTTTCCAATAATCCTTGATTAAGGATAGCATAACTTTTCCTTCCCCTAAAAATTTCTTAAATCGACTATTTGACTCTAATTTACTTTTTATTTTAGATGATTGCTTAATGACTTTCTCTACATCTTCTGGGGTGATTTTCTCCGCATTTGCAGAAACATAATCGGTATCAATGGAACCTTTTTTAGATTTTTTAAAGCGAAAAAACTTCATATATAGTATCGAGTGATTTAATCTTTGATACTAATGTACGTAAATTTCTGCTTTTTGTTTCACTTATTAGTAATAAGTGTTATTGAGACAACATATTGCCATAAGCGTAAATTACAAATTGTTATGTGGTGTAACGGTGAATTAACGGAAAATAGTTTGTGAATAGAGTATATTAACCGTTATTCGCAGCCTTGAAAGTATAATCAAGGTCTTCCAAATTTCATCTCGATTAGAAATAAATAAAATGAGAAAAATAGTATTTTTTACGTCCATTTTGGCAATGAGTTTTTCTGGGTTTGCTCAGAAGAAAACAACAAAATTGAATAGTATTGAACTTGATTCTGTTCAGGTAGTATCTAACAGAACCATTCAGAACATTACGCAAACAGGTAGAAACGTTCAAGTAATCACCTCGCACGATATTGAGATGTTACCCGTGAATACAACGGATGAACTTTTGCGTTATTTGCCTGGTGTAGAAATACAATCTAGAGGTGGGTTTGGAGTTCAAAGTGATATGACTTTACGTGGGTCTACTTTTAATCAAGTATTAATACTGGTAGATGGTGTAAGAGTAAACGATCCGCTAACGGGCCATTTTAATGGATATGTTCCTGTTCCTTTAGCTGAAATAGAAAGAGTAGAAGTTATTAAAGGAACAGCATCCTCCATTTACGGAGCGGATGCGGTAGGCGGTGTAATTAACTTTATTACTAAATCGAAATTGGAAAATAACTATTTAGATGCACATGCTACCTTGAAAGCGGGTGAAAATGGATACTTGGGGACAAATATCAGTTTATTGGGTAAATCTAAGAAATGGCGTTTTTCTGCGGGTGTTCAAAGTAATAAATCAGATGGAGAGTTGTTGAATAATCCTAATTATGGGGAAGTTGCTTCGGCTCCTGCGCAGTATAACACATGGTTTGAAACACAAACTTTTTCTGGAAGTATTGGAAGAGAATTAGGTGATAACTGGAATGTCCGATTAAGAAGTTCTTACGATGAAAGAGATTTTGCGGCCAAGTATTTTTATACAGCTAGTGCATACGATGAGTCTGTAGAAAAGACTTCTATATTCTTCAATAACTTGAAATTAAATGGAACTAATGGGGATTTCACTACGGAAATAGATTTGGTGTTTAGACAAAGTACCGATGAATTTGCTTTTAATCCATTGCCAATTTTTACCGTAAACAGTCATACTACACGGTTTGGATTATTGCAGGTAAATCAAAGTTACTTGTTATCCAGTAAACACACTTTTGTATATGGACTTCAGGTAGACTCAAGGTTAATTGAAAGTAATGATCGTGGTAATCATTCTGATTTTCATGCTGGTGTTTATGGCCAATGGATTGGAAAAGTAGTTAAGAATTTGAATTCAACAATGAGTGTAAGAGTCGATTATGATGACAATTATGAATTTGAAGTTAGTCCTCAAATAAACCTTTCCTATGTGTTAAAAAAGTTAGTGCTTCGAGGAGGAGCTGGAAAAGGAATTAGAGCAGCAGATTATACCGAACGTTATGTATCCAATAATCTAGCAACACTTTCTGCGGGGAGAAACTTAGGTAATCCTGACCTAGTGGCAGAATCATCTTGGAGCTATGAACTAGGAGCGGATTATTACCTTACAGAAGGGTTGAAATTTGTAGGAACAGGTTTTTATAGAGCATCAAATAACCTGATTGATTATGTGCCAACATTGGGTTCTGAGATATTAAATGTTCCTGTAACCTTATCACCCGTTGATAATTATTTATACTCTAAAAACCTAACCACTGTTAATACCGTTGGAGTAGAAGCAGAGGTTTGGTATTCACAAACGTTTAAATCGGGAACTAAGTTAGCTACCAAATTAGGGTATACTGCCTTGGAATCTACAAATCCAGAAGGAACGGTTTCTAAATACGTGTCAGCGCATGCTAAGCACTTGATTAATGGAAACGTATCAGTTTCAATAGCTATGATGGATATTGGCGTTTCTGGAATTTATAAGGTGAGAGAAGACGCTTACTCATCTAGTCTAGGCTTAGAATTAAAGCCTTCTTATTTTGTTTCGAACTTAAATGTTGGAGTTCGTTTGTTAGAGGATAAGTTAATACTCAAGGGGGAGGTATTAAATGTATTTGATGAAAGCTATAATGATATTTTAGGGGCAATAATGCCAGGTAGATGGTTCATTGCTGGAGTTACATTTAGATATTAAAAATTAAAAAAGCCAGTGAATTTATGTTCACTGGCTTTTTTAATTTTTCTCTTTCCCTTACTTAATCTAAGGAAGCAAAATCGATATGGTATCCAGAAAACTTCCTGATATTCAAAACTTCGCCTCCTTCAAAAATTAAATATTGTGCTCTAATTCCCATAAGGGTTCCACTTATTTCGGGAGTCTTATCAAAATTTAAGCTTTTAATTTTTTCTGGATACTCATCTACAGGAAAATTCAATTCCGTGATTTTTGAATCTGTTACGGCAAATTTCTTTAGATCCTCTGGAAACAGCTTAACGGCTTTATCTCTCAATTCTTCTAGATCTAAATTGGTGTCGCGTACATCTTTGAGCATATCCCTCCAAGGGGTTTTATCTCCCATATGGTTCTTTAAACTTACCTCAATTAAACCCGCTTGTTGCCTGTTATCGGTTTCTGCAATGATTAGTGCTTTCCATGCGCCTTGGTCAATCCAACGCGTAGGTATTTGATCATGACGCGTAACGCCCACTTTTACTTTAGATGTAAGTGCTAAATAGACAAAGTGTTTTTGAAGATGGTGCTTTTTTTCCCACTCAGGATCACGACCTTTGCCAAGATGAGCTTCACATAATTCAGGTCTAATGATGCATTCTGCATTCATAGGTGAATTAATAAAACACGGGTAGCAAAACCCTTGTCCAAACGCTTTTTTAGTCATTTTACCGCAAGAAACACAGTTGATTTGCCCATTAAACGAAAGGGAGATCTCCGTTCCAATATAGTCGTTCATGTCAATTTCATTACCCGATAAGAAAAGAGTGTATTCTATCTCACTTTCTAATTGAGTTTTCATTTTCGACAAGTTACCTGATGCTTCCATAAATACTAATTTAGTTTTTTAGCAATATTTTTAGGAACAGCGTCTTTATGAATCATTATTCCCATGGTTTTCATAGCCATATATGCTTTTGAAACATACACATATCCATCATACGCACGTTTGTCTCCCCAAGAGTTTTTTACTACATAATATTCATTATTATCTTGGTCGATTGCTGTTCCAATAATGTGCATTAGGTGATCATCTGTCGTTTTAAAATTCATAAATAATCGTTGACGCTCTTCTTGGGTTGGAGTCATTTCTGGTACAATTTTCTTGAAGAGGTCTGCACGTTCTTCTTTACTCATTTCTGCGATTGGAGTGGCAGGCATAATTGCAATACTCTTTTTTCTAGACCATGATTTCTCACTTACATCTGCATCCCATGCAATGGTGTAACCATTTTCTAAGGAATGATCAATAATTTGCATCAATTCGTTTAGCGGTACATTATTAAAAGATTCATTGGCCCAGTTATCGGGTACTTGTAAAATGTATTTTTCGTAAAAGGGAGCGTTAGTAAAAGAAGTAAACGTCATATAATCACTTGGTTTAAATTCTAAAAACGCCACAAAAGATTGTGGGGTGTATGATTTTCCTTCATACTCAAACGCTGTTGGAGCCTCTCCTAAATAGGTGTTTAAAGTACCATTAATGTTACCCATCCAGACATCAGATAAATTACGAGAATTTTTAACAACCGTATTTAAAGTTGATTCCAGTATGGAAACCATTTCTGCATGATTGTGCTTTCCAGGGTGATATAAATTTCCAGAAAATGATGCTTCAGGAACTATTCCGTATTTGGCAATAGAGTTAAGAACATCATGGCTTAATCCTCCTTCACCAAATTGAGCTTTACCTTGACGAAGAACATAGTTGGTAGATTTTTCTACGTAATTCATTCTTACGTTATACATTTCTGAAAGGTCAATAGCAGGTTTTCCCATTCTAATTAATTCACTTTCAATAAATGATGTGGTACAGTAGCTCCAACAAGTACCCGTTTGCTGTTGGTTTTTAATATTTGTGGCCTCTAAGAATATTTTATTGGTGAATAGGTATGCTTCTGCTTCTTTTTTCTCTTGGCCAAAAGCATTCAGGGCCAAAATATTACATACTATGACTGCGGTAAAAATGTATTTCAAATTTCTCATAACACTAAATTTTGCTTAAACATTTTAGGGTAGATGTAGAACCCTAGTTTTCCATTATTTTTTAATTCACTCCACGATTCAATATCAAAAAGAATACACGCCATTCCGGAGGTTGGAATATTTTCAAAATGCTCTTTGGCTAAGAAATTAACGACTTGCGTTACCCCAGGGTTATGCGCTATAATCATTAATTCGTTAATAGAATCGTTCGTTTCTTGAATTTGTTTAATTATTTCTTTTGGTGGTGCAAGATAAAGCTCTTTATTAAAGGAAACCATTGCCTCAGGTACTCCTAAAACTTGATTCATTAAACCGGTAGTTTTTCTTGTGCGTTTTGCAGAACTGCTAATAATTTTTTCTACACTTACGCCACGTGACAGTAATTTTCCTGCCATAAAAGGGGCGTTTAGCTTACCTTTCTTTTTTAGACTTCTTTCAAAATCATCCTCGCCAACTTCCCAAGATGACTTAGCGTGTCTAACTATATATAACTTCTTCATTCGTGTGATTATGTCTTACCACAAAGAAAGATTTTTAATTGAAAAAGTAAAAGAAAATTACTTATTTGCAAAGTTAAATTTCAACATGTGTAGTTGAAAAGAGATTTCTTAGCTGCCTTTTAGTCAGGTATATTATTTTGGTTCGGTTTTAGACACGTATATTTTGAATTTGTAACTTGATATGGATAAAAAAATAGTTAATCACAGTAGTTTAAAACAGAGTTTGGTTTTTCCCATTTTAATGGTTTTGGCAATGTGGGCTGTTTTTGGCTGGGAGTACTATAATAATGTGAGTTTTAATTCTTACGGAATATTCCCTAGAGACTTCGTGGGTTTACGAGGAATTTTTTTAAGTCCTTTTATACATGGTGATTTACAGCATATAATCAATAACTCATATCCTATATTAATTTTAGGCACGGCTATATTTTATTTCTATAAAAAGTCAGCTGGTTTTGTAATGCTTTACAGCGTTTTAATGACTGGCATATGGGTTTGGGCAATGGCTCGCTCTTCGTTTCATATTGGGGCTAGTGGGTTGATTTATGCGTGGGGTGCTTTCTTGTTTACCAGTGGGGTATTGAACAAAAACAAAAGGATGATGGGTTTATCATTATTAATTGTCTTCTTGTATGGTTCTTTAGTATGGGGCGTATTACCATTAGTTCCAGGGGTTTCTTTCGAATCTCATTTAATGGGAGCAATAGGAGGGGGGATATTAGCTTTTGTTTTCAAAAAAGAGGGTCCACAGCGAAAAACCTATCAATGGGAAACTGATGAAGAAGAGTATGAAATTGAATTTTGGAATATGACTCAAGAAGAAATCAACCTGTATTACACCAAAAAACAGCAAGAAAAAACCTCAGCCCAAAGAGCTGAGGTTCAAATAAAATATCATTTTAAAGCTAATCCAGAAGATTAGTGATTTAGCATTACTGGCATTACCAACATTAATACTTCCTCATTATCATCGCCTCCTTCTGGAACAAGTAGTCCAGCTCTGTTAGGTTCAGATAAAAGTAATTTAACTTGGTCGCTACTTAGGTTGTTTAACATTTCTACTAAGAATCTAGAATTGAAACCTATTTCAATATCCTCTCCTTCGTATTGACATGTTAATCTTTCTTTTGCCTCGTTAGCATAATCTAAATCTTCCGCAGAAATATTTAATTCACTACCAGAAATTTTAAGTCTTACTTGGTGCGTTGTTTTGTTAGAGAAAATAGAAACACGTTTAACTGAAGCTAAAAAGCTTTTTCTTTCAATCGTTAAAATGTTATTATTCTCTTTTGGAATTACCGCTTCATAGTTAGGGTAAGTACCATCAATTAAACGACAAATAAGTTGAATGTTATTGAATTCAAAATACGCATTCATTTCGTTGTACTGAACCTTTACTTCTGTTTCACCACCATCTAAAATACCTTTAAGTAAAGTCAATGGTTTTTTAGGCATAATAAACGCAGCCGCTTTTTCTGCTTTTACGTCTAGCCTTTTGTAGCGAACTAATTTATGAGCATCTGTAGATACAAATGTCAAGTTCTCTTCATTCAACTCGAACATTACACCCGACATTACCGGACGAAGCTCATCGTTACCTGTTGCAAATAAAGTCTTGCTAATTGCAGTACCTAAAGCATCCGAAGAAATGGATAATTCAGAAGCTTTTTCAATACTTGGAATTTTCGGAAATTCTTCGCCATTAAAACCGGTAAGTTTAAACTTACCGTTACTAGAAGACATCTCAATTCCAAATGAAGAATCATCAACCGTAAAAGTTAATGGCTCATCAGCAAATGTTTTTAGCGTATCTAAAATAAAGCGTGCTGGTATAGCAACCGCTCCATCTTTATCGGCATTATTAAGCTCAATTTGAGTGGTCATTGTAGTTTCAAGGTCACTCGCAGAAACGACCAAGTTACTATCCGTAATTTTAAACAAAAAATTATCTAAAATGGGTAAGGTGTTATTGGTGTTCAATACACCGCTAATACTCTGTAACTGCTTTAATAATACCGTACTGGATACAATAAATTTCATAATCAATAAATTAGATTTGCCTACTATTAATAGTATATAAACTATTAATTACCTTCAATAGTAGGTATAAACAAAATTAATTTTTGAACGTAAAGAATGGCTAAGTTTTTCTAAGTTTTACGGACATTTTATTAACAAAATTAGCCTAATAATTCAGCTATTTTTTATAGAAATATGGTAAGTCGTGATTTAACGGGTCAAATACAAAGTACTGAATAATCATGAACTCTTTTTCGTCCATCAAAGCGTACATTCTATCTTGGTCATGGTCAATAGGGTTTCCGTCAATATCCAATCCACTTCTAAGCGGTTTTAATAGTGTTTTAATCGTAGTTGTTTCCCCTGCTAAATTCGTTACAGAGTATATCTCTAACGGTATGGAAGTGCTCACTGAATCAATAAAAATAGGCGTTTTTGTTTCTTCCCACATCTCAAAGTTAATCAACCTAAAGCGTTCAATATATTCATAAACATAACCGGTATCCCAACCATTAACAGGAACTAAAGCGTTGTTGTAAAGAGATAGTTTTCCGTCAATAGTTTGCTTAATTACAAAACCTTTATCGGGTTGTCCAGGAAAACTTAACCTGATTTCAGCAATCTCTTTGGGATCATACTTAAATACAAACTTTGTTCTCCAATCATTTTCTTGAGAAGAAAACCGAGGAGATAAAAAGCCGTTGAAGCCCTCAATATGCACGAGGTAAGGGAGGTCTGTTCCTTCAACCATCATATATGTTCCTGTATGGTCTTGATTTGCTGTTCCAATATAGATTACCTTATCAGGAGTAGATTTGTTGGTGTAAAACTCCACCTTTGTTCCATTAGTAGATAAGTCGCTTATTGTTTTATTAAACCTTGCTGTTGAAACAGGAGACTTTACGGTTACTAATTTAATGGTTTCTAATAAGTTATTGATGTTATGCTGACTAGCAAAATAATCTCCGTTAAGAGCCCATTTGTGATTATTAACCTTTTCTAATAGGACTTGATTGCCGCGCATATCAGCGATGAATATTTTAGTTAGCGCAGCTGTATCTGCAATACTAAATGTGCTTACGGAGGACTTTATTGTAGAATTACCATTACTAAAATATTGGCTTGCAATTAATCCAATTAAGCCTAATAATACCACTATGATAATTATGTTTTTATACTTCTTCATTCAATTCTAATTAATCAATAAATATTGGAATTGGTATTAAGATAATTCACGTTAATGAGAGTTATATCTTCTTTTCCGTAAATAGCCAATAGTCGCTCCAATAACAACAATAAAAATAATAGGAAATGCGGTATTAAAAATTTGCCACTTTCTTTTTTCTTTTGCGATGGTTTGACGGTTTAACACCCTTAACTTGAATTCTTTAACCCGTGACAAAATTAGGCCGTCATCTTCTAATAGGTAACTGAAACAATTAAGAATGAATTCTTTGTTTCCATATGTTCGTTGCGTGTACAGGTAATAACCTAACTCCCTAAATTCCTTTCCATCGGGAGTTATTTCATTCATAATAATATTCGCATCTGAGATAATAATCATTTTATTGTCTGCACTTTTAGACTTGAATTTGAATTCTGGGTTTTCAGATACTTTTTCGCTAATTCTGTTTTTAAATACCGATTCAAATTGCCCTTCTAGTAATACAGCAATCATTTTTTCACCTTTGTTAAATCGTCTTTCATCTGGTGGGTCACGTAAAATATTTAATGAAACTCGGGTAGGTACATTGGTAACCTTAGAATATTGTGAGCTAAATAAAAGTGGGGTTTTCTTAATATTTTTTCCTCCAACCGTATCAATACTGCCTACATACTGCGTAGCAATCGCATCTAGATTATTTGTAATAGGATGTTTAACAGTGCTAAAAACCAGAGGGAAATAATACCAAGGAAATAGTTCTTGTTTTGGCTGATCACCAACCATTCCTGTTATTACTGGAATCGGTAAAGATTGAATATCCATTATGAAATCGGAGTTTACACGCGCTCCGTATTTAAATAATTGATCGGCTAAATTAGTGGTTTTTCCGAGACCTAAACTAATCCCATTTTTTCTTAAGCTATCTGTATTTACTTGTGCGTTTTCAATGAACCAAATCATTTTACCACCATTCATTACAAATTGGTCAAGAACATATTTATCTTTTTCTGAAAAAATAGAATCTGGACCTACTACCACAGCCGCTGAAAAATCTTTTAACGATTGAATCTGGCCATTAATGGTAACGTCTTGATATTGGTAAAACTCACCCAATGCATTCGTGATAGATTTTAGTTCATTGTTCTTAGCTTCGCCATGACCTTTAATGAATGCGATTTTTTTGGGGTTGTACTGGACTGCTTTTTTTATGGTACTAGAAATTTCATATTCTAACTGCTGAATAGAATTGTTCAACATTACCTCTGGACTAGCGCCCATGGTATTTTTAAGCAATTGAATTGGGAATTCTTTTTCGCGATAAACTAAAATTGCTCCAGGAAAAACAATTTGCTCTGATGTCTTATCGCCATCCCTAGTGGTTAGGTTAGAGTATTTAAGGCCTTTTTTAGAAAGCTCTCTATACACATTTTGACGAATTTGAGGATCAGGGTTTTGAGATGGGTCAATAAACTCATACTGCAAGTTATCACCTGCATAAACACGCATTTCATCCAGAATCTCCTTTGTAGAGTTTCTGAGCTGATTAAATCCTACGGGTAAGTCACCATCTAAATATATGCGTAAAAAAATGATATCTTCTAGAGATGATAATTGCTTTTCGCTAAACTCATTTAAAGAATAACGATGATCAGTTGTTAAATCAAACCTTTTGAAAAACGTAGTGCCTGCAATATTGGCTAGAATCAAAATAACTAGGAATACCCCTAAGTAAATAAAGGAATTCAATTTTGAATTTGATTTTTTGTGCTGTGAATCAGTCATTCTTACCATTTAAAGCTATCTAGTTTCAACTTTGTTAGAAACAAAAAGAAACCACTTAAACTTATGAAGTATAATAAATCTCTTGTATCAATGACACCACGACTCATTGAAATATAATGCTCGTTAATTCCTAATTGAATAATAAACGAATCAAACCCGACAATAGAGGAGAAGCTACTGATTTGTTCAAATCCTACGTAAAAGAAAAAAGAAAGAAATACTGCTAATATAAACGCAACAATTTGGTTGCGGGATAGGGCAGAAGCAAAAATTCCTATGGCTACAAAACCGCTGGCTAAAAATAATAAACCAAAATAGGAGCCCCAAGTTGCACCTTCATCAATACCTGGAGCTAAACTTAACGTTTTTACTGACCAATAATATATAAGTGTTGGTATTAGGGAAAAGACAACTATTAATAGTCCCGCAATGAATTTTGCGGAGATAATTTGCCAGTCTGTTAATGGCTTTGTTAAAAGCAATTCGATTGTTCCGTTTCGCCATTCTTCCGAGAAGCTCTTCATGGTTACTGCTGGAATAAGAAACATAAAAACCCATGGAGCAATAACAAATAGTGTATCAATATTTGCGTATCCGGAGTCTAAAACATTAAAATCGCCAGGAAAAACCCACATGAATAAACTTATTGCGGCTAAAAAAACAACAATAGCTAAATAGCCGGTAAGCGTGCTGAAAAAAACGGAGATTTCCTTCCTTAGAAGTGCGATCATTTACTTTATTTAAAGTGGACAAATTTAACCCAATTTATGGGTGTTGCAATTAAACTTTTAATGAGAATTTTGGACAAAAAAAAACAAGAACTAGTTTAGTTCTTGTTTTAAATATTGTTGAGCTATTAAAATTATGCTAATTGCTTTCTAGCTTTTATTACTCTCATAACTCCATATGTTAAACCTGCAATCAATAATAGTAAAATACCATTGTCAATAGGAGTAACTGGAGTAGAACCACCTGGATTAGGAGGAATTGGAGGAGCAAACATAATAGTTGGTAGAAGTATAAACATCACCAACTGCAACGCGCTTACTGCTTTAAATAGTGAATTTTTAGTCATAATAATGGCAATTAATTTGTGTGTTCGATTGCAAATATACTCAGATTACTCGGTATTGGAAAGAAAATAATAATTAAATTAAACTTGTTAACAATTAGTTACTAACGTGACTGTTTGTTAAACAGTCACTAATAGGCTATAGGAAACAGCATGAGGTTTACCATTAAATAGTAATTTGGTTAATGGCCACACTTTTTTAAAGGTATCAGAATTACGGTAATTGTTAAGACTTTCTTCGTCTTCCCATTCACTCAAAGTAGATATTTGAGAAGGGTTGTTTTTATCTTGAATTAACTGTAAGCGGGTACAACCATTTGCGCTTTTAATTTGTTCTTTATATTCTTCAAAAACGGATAAAAACATATCCACTTTCTCGGGTTGGAAATTCATGGTAACTAAACGTACGATCATACAAAATTGATTGAAATGGTATCATTAATCCTAATGCCCAATAGGCCAGCGGCTTTGCCTGAATTAATAGCAATTTCTAAAAATCCAGAACTATTAAAAAGAGCTACGATATCTCCACCATCTACATCACTGTATTTTTTACTCATTCTTGTTACTCTTGCATGAGGAATTCGGAATCTAATGTCGACATTTCTGCTCATAGCATGCTTGGTAAATAGATCTTTAGAAAGATTAGTTATAACATTTCCATAACTATCAATATACTGCACGGATGCGCGTATAGTGTCATTTTGAACGACAGGAGCATAACTAATCATTGAAGCTAGTCCTTGAATTGGCTCACCAATTACCTCAGGAACTCCACCTCTAGAAAGATGTGATGCCGCTTGTATCAGTACTGCTTTTTCTGGAAAACTTGCTAACTCTGGTGGTGCACTTAAGTTTAATTGGTAGGCTAAAATTGGTTCGTTTTCAAAAACTAATGAAAACAGCCCGTTATCTTGTCCCACAAAATACTGGTTCTTATGTTTAATAATTACATAATCAATTTCAGGACTATGAATTCCTACCATTACTAAATGAACCGTGTTTGAAGGAAAGCTTTGGTAACAGTTTTTTAATATGTAAGCGGCCTGTGGGATATTAAATTTTTCGACATCATTAGAAATATCAATAATGTTCACCATTTCAAGTTGCGATAAGAGCTGCCCCTTCATTACCGCTAGGTAGGGGTCAGAAATTCCAAAATCACTTGTAATGGTAATAATAGACATTAATAATGTTTTAATTAAAATAGTTAAAGATAAATCTAAACGTAAAAGCTATCCTAGATAGCCATTACATTTGAGTGTAATCAATGTACAAAAGTAGCAAATGTTTACGGCTTAATTATATCTGGTTGCTATTTGTTTTTTATTCTAGAGGTGCCTTTTTTAGCTATAAAAATTGTGAGTTATATGTTTAAAATTTTATTTCTAAATATTAGGTTGATTTCAATTTAAATTAAATTTGTGTCTTCAATTATTATTAATAGTATTCAAGTTATCACTCTCAAAAAAATATCAATTTGCAAGAAACGGTAATCAGCTTTTATTCCACTAACCCCGTAGAGTTATTTGGAATCAATAATGTTAACATAGCTACTATAGCGAAGTATTTTCCTAGATTGAAAATTGTGGCTCAGGGTACTGATTTGATTGCTAGAGGAGAAAAAACACAATTAGAGAATTTTACAATTAGAATGAATTTTTTGATTGAGCACTTTAATAATCATAATCGCTTAACACCAGCTAATATTGAAACCTTACTGACAGAAAAGGTAGAGGCAGTTATTAAAGCTAAAATAGGTAAAGAAGACGTTTTGGTCTATGGTACTAGTGGTGTTCTTATCAAAGCAAAAACTAAAAATCAGCAAGAGCTCGTTAAAGCTATAGATACCAATGATATGGTATTTGGTATTGGCCCCGCAGGTACCGGTAAATCCTATACTGCTGTGGCATTAGCCATAAGAGCATTGAAGGCTAAAGAGGTTAGGAAAATTATTTTAACTAGACCAGCCGTTGAAGCAGGTGAAAAACTAGGGTTTCTTCCAGGAGACTTGAAAGACAAGCTAGATCCTTATTTAATGCCTTTGTATGATGCTTTATACGATATGATCCCTGCAGAAAAACTGGAAGATTACATTGAAAGAGGCGTTGTGCAAATTGCTCCATTAGCTTTTATGCGGGGTAGGACATTGGATAATGCTTTTGTGATTCTAGATGAGGCACAAAACGCCACGGTTAGTCAAATGAAAATGTTTTTGACTAGAATGGGTACTACGGCAAAATTTATTATTACAGGAGACGTATCTCAAATAGATTTACCCAAAAATCAACAAAGCGGATTGAAAGATGCTTTGCGCATATTGAAAGGAGTAAAAGGAATATCGTTTATTGAATTTGATGAATCAGATGTTATTAGACATCGGTTAGTAAGGAAAATTATTAAAGCATATAAAGAAGAGGACTAATTATGGGAAATTCATTAGTAAAAACAGACTTTAATTTTAAAGGTCAGAAAGCGGTTTACCATGGTAAAGTACGTGATGTATATACGTTAGAAAATGATGTTTTGGTAATGGTTGCTTCTGACCGAATTTCCGCATTTGATCATGTTTTACCCGAAGGAATTCCATTCAAAGGTCAAGTGCTAAATCAAATTGCAGAGAAGTTTCTAGATGCTACTTCCGATATTGTTCCAAACTGGAAAATTGCAACGCCAGACCCAAGTGTAACGGTGGGTAAAAGTTGCGTTCCTTTTAGGGTGGAAATGGTTATTCGTGGGTATTGTACGGGACACGCTTGGAGAGAATATAAAGTTGGTAAACGAATTTTATGTGGCGTAAGCATGCCAGATGGAATGAAAGAAAATGACAAGTTTCCAAATGCAATTATTACACCTTCAACTAAAGAAGATGAAGGTCATGATGAGGATATTTCTAGAGAAGAAATAATTGCGCAAGGAATTGTATTGGAATCTGATTATATACAATTAGAAGAATATACCCAAGCGTTGTTTGCTAGAGGGACGGAATTAGCCGCAGAAAAAGGATTGATTCTAGTTGATACCAAATACGAATTTGGGAAAGATGCAAAAGGAGAAATTACCTTAATTGATGAAATTCATACGCCTGATTCATCTCGATATTTTTATAAAGATGGTTACGAGAAGCGTCAAAGAAATGGCGAGAAGCAAAAGCAATTGTCTAAAGAATTTGTACGTGAATGGTTAATGGAAAATGGTTTTCAAGGATTAGAAGGTCAGAAAATGCCTGATATGCCACAAGATTTTGTGAATAGCATCACAGACCGTTACATTGAGCTTTACGAAAAAATTATTGGTGAGAAATTCGTAAAATCAGATGTAAGCGAAGTTCTTAAAAGAGTAGAAATTAATGTAGAAAACTATTTGAAGGCTCTTTAGCCTTCAATTTTCTTTTCTATAAGAATAGATTTGATTTCTAGTAAAAGCGATAAATTATCGGACTTATTTCTCAGTAAATAATCATTGAGTTTAATAAGATTAGAATCTACTAAGTCTTCCTGATCCATACTGAATTCACTATTCTCAATAATGGTCATAATGTCAATTGCATTGGTGTAGGAGTTATTTATTGCAAAATCAATCAATGCGGATAAATGCTCACTGGCATCAAACCCAGATTGCCATATAGCATTTACAGCAAGCCATTTTGATTCTTCTGAAACATCCGTACCTAGAAAGTTAATTAAAGTTTCTAAGGCGTTTTTTTCTTTTAATCCAAATAGAATTGACTCTACCGACTTTTTATGAAGTTGACTATCTGTATCAGCCCAAAGCGTAATTAAATCAGAAATTAGTGAAGAATCGCCTTTTGTTGCAATTTTTGATAAAGATTTTGTGATTAAAACTTCTTCAGAAGAGTGTAATCCACTTCTTAATTCCGCTATTTCTTTAATTCTGGTTGCTGATAATTTACTCATGCTGCAAAAGAAGTTGTTTCATATGGAATGGTAAAGATCTAATCCGATTATTTTTTAGGTGGTTTCAAGTCTTTAGGGTTGTGAAATTCTTTATCGTTCTTTTTGTTTCTTGGATTTACATCTAATTCAATAATCCAATTCCCTTTTTTGTATTGATAAGCATCATATTCCATAGTAGGTTGGTAAAAACTGTATAAGCCTATTAGTTCTGGCTTAGAGGGTTCTAGTCGGTTGAAAATGATTTGTTTCATTTTTTCATTGTAACGCAGCATCAAGTATGCTTCTTTACTATATTCAAAAACCACTCGTCTTTTATTGACCCTATTGGTTTCAAAAACAGATTTGCCAAATACCGGCTCTCCTTTTTTGTTGAAGTACATGGATTCAATTATCTTTTTATTTGAGAACTTATTATTTCCTTCCCATCCTAATAATACATACATCGTTTTTTTGTCCTTTTTAAAAGGAATGATGCTGTAATAGAGAGAGCCATACCAATTATCTGTTTTTAAAGTTTTGTATTGTGGACGAGAAATTTGTTTGTGATGATCAAGGAGCTCGAACCATTTATTTGGTTTGCCTTTTTCTGCTTTCAGTTGAATAAAACAATAATAATCGTAGGTTCCATCTTTTAAGCTGAGATTCCATGTAATAACCCTAAACGCTTCATCTGGTGAGCGTAAATCACCTAAATAAGGTATCTTGCTTAACGATTTTTCAAAACTACCTTCTTCCACTAAAAATTTTTTCATTTGAACGCGTAGAGAATCTGAAAACCTTGTTTTATCCACATCTGATTGAGATTGCATCGATAAATTTCTAAAACTTATCATAGTAGAATCATTACGGTTCTGACCTAAAGATATCGTGTGGAAGATTAGGGTAGAAAGAATGAGAAAAATAGTAATCCAGTATTTTGGCATACAGCGAAACGTAGAAATTTATATTTATTATTTAATGAAGTTTTATTACGCAATTGTAATACCACATAAAAATTATTTTTGCAAAGATAATTCCAAAGTCAAAATATGAAGTTACAAGATAGAATAATTGCATTTTCAGAGTTAGGAAAACAATTGTTGGAGTGGATTGAGGTAAAAGAAAGAAATGAACCATCTGCTATTGATGAAGTGGTTCAAAATGCTTTTTACAGAAACGGTTGGTTTGACGAGCCTCAAGTTATGTATGCTTTAAAAGAAGTAGCGAGTTGGTTGAATGAAAAAGACCTGAATGAATGGGCTACTCCATATGGGTTTGATACTAAGTCCAGTAAAAAAGTAGGTGTAATCATGGCGGGGAATATTCCCTTGGTTGGTTACCACGATTATTTATCGGTATTGATTAGTGGAAATAAGTTATTAGGAAAGCTTTCAAAAAAGGACGAAGTGTTAATTCGGTTTTTACACGAACAATTAATACGTATTCAACCTGAATTTCAAGATTCTGTCGATTTTAGCACGGAGAGATTTAACGGTATTGATGCCGTAATTGCCACTGGAAGTAATAATAGTTCACGATATTTTGATTATTACTTTTCGAAAATCCCTAATATTATTAGAAAAAATAGAACATCTGTTGCCATTGTCACGGGTCAAGAAACGAAAGAAGAGCTAACTTCATTAGGGGATGACATTTTTAGATACTATGGGTTAGGGTGTAGAAATATTACGAAAGTCTATTTTCCAAAAGACTTTGATATTAATTGGTTCTATGAAGGGATTCTGGCTCATTCTGAAATAATTAATAATCATAAATATCAAAATAACTATGATTATCATAAAAGCCTCTACTTATTGAATAGAGACAAATTGTGGGATAATAATTTTTTGTTGCTAAAAAAGGATAAGTCACTATCATCACCTGTTGGGACCTTGTTTTACGAAGAATACGAGGATCTTAAATTGCTTCAAACTGAATTAATTGCTCAAGAAGACCAAATACAGTGTAAAGTTGGGGTAGGAGGATACAACCTCGGACAAGCGCAAAAGCCCCGACTGACTGATTATTCTGATAATATCAACGTTTTAGAATTTTTATTAGGGCTGGATTAGATAAATGGTATTAGATATTTGTTTTTTTTCTTGATTGGCGTTAATTTGGCGCTCAAATTCGAAAGGGGTAATATGCAAAAAATATCAATTGGTTTTATACTGTTTGTTGGTTTGGTTTTAGGGGTATCCACAGGTGTAAAGGCACAAACAGCCATAATTAATTTACCCAACCCAGTCCCTGCTTCCATTTGTAATGGTGATTCTATAGATTTTGCGGCAGACGATAATGCAGGTACTATAACCTCTTATCAATGGAATTTTAATGGTGCAGCAGTAGGTCCTCAAACATTATACGGTCAGAACGTTACTTTTTACTCTGGAACAATTGGTGTATTTGCAATGCAATTAATTGTAGGGAACGGAGTAATTTTAGATACCTTAAATTTTAATTTAACTATTAATTCGTGCGCAGCACCTGTTATCAGTATTAGTGGAACTCCTACCACAGTTTGTGCAGGTACTCAAGTACAATTTTTTGATGCTACGGTTGCGGGTTCTCAACCATTAACTGGAAGATTATGGACATTTCCTGGTGGTACTCCAGCTTCTTCAAACGTAGCGAACCCAATTATCACGTATACCACAGCAGGTACCTTTAACGTAATGTTTCAAATCTCAGATGTTAATGGGACGTACATGGATACGCTTGCAGCTTATATAGATGTGGTTAATTGTCCTACTCCAGTAGCTGAATTTGCCGCTAACAACACACGAATTTGCCCGGGTGATTGTATCAACTTTACTGATCAGAGTCAAAATATGATAGTTGGTCAATCTAGTTGGGCGTGGTCATTTCCTGGTTCTGATTCCACGGTATCTGTTCAACAAAACCCCTCGAATATTTGTTACCAAATACCAGGTGTTTATACGGTAATTCTCACGGCAACGAATTCAACAGATACGGATACGGAAGTGAAGGTAAATTATATTAGGGTTGACTCTTGTTTGCCTCCAGTAGCTGATTTT
>CAXMPG010000014.1:0-36635 GCA_964195485.1 uncultured Desulfobacterales bacterium | reverse complement strand
ACACAGAAAGGCAACTTATGTGGCTTGAAGTTTATTTAGTAAATGCTTACAATAATTATTACCAAGAAAAATATCGAAGAAAACCTCTTTATGAAGTAGATAAAGAAACTGGAGAGAAAAAGCTTTTAATAAAACCTATTGTTAAAGAAGGTTCGGAAAAAGACTTTTTGAAAATTTTGGAAATGATTGATAGAGGGCGTGGAGAAGGAGGTTTGGACTTGTCCCACTTCACTAATCATATTGATTTATTAGAAGGTATAAAAACGTAAAAAGCCAGCAGTTAACACGCGCTACTTCGGCAAGCTCAGCACAAGTATATTTAATGCTTAAAATTGGGGTTAGGAAAGTCCTTCTCTCGTAGTTCGTTAACACGAAGTCTCATCGAAGATAAAGTGTAATTTCGGTCCCGATAGCTATCGTAATTACCGACCCAACTTAAAAAATTAATATAACCGACCAAAGGGAGCTCATGCGTACCTTTGAAAATAAACAAGACGAATAAAAATTACGTTGGTAAATTAATAGGCATAAATGAGGTTACAAGGTCCTTTTAGAAAGATAATTCATGTAGACATGGATGCTTTTTACGCATCTGTTGCCGAGTTAGACAATCCAGAGTTAAGAGGAAAAGCTATAGCGGTAGGTGGCGGTGGTGTTAGAGGTGTTGTTGCTGCAGCGAGTTATGAGGCTAGAAAATTTGGCGTTAAATCAGCCATGAGTGGCACCATCGCAAAACAAAAATGTCCGCATCTAATATTTGTTAAAACAGACTTTCCCCGATACAAAGAATTGTCTCTAAGAATTAGAGACATATTTCACCAATACACAGACTTGGTAGAACCTCTTTCTTTAGACGAGGCTTATTTAGATGTTACAGAAAACAAGAAAGGAAATCCTTCCGCTAATAGTATTGCAAAAGAAATTAGAGAAAAAATTTACGAAGAAACGGGTTTAAGAGCCTCTGCAGGAATTTCTATTAATAAATTCATTGCTAAAGTAGCTTCAGACATTAATAAACCTAATGGTCAAAAAACCATACACCCTGACGAGGTTCTTGACTTCTTAGAAGAACTACCCATTAACAAATTTTACGGTGTAGGTAAAGTTACTGCGGCCAAAATGTACAACTTAGGTATTTTTGTGGGGAACGATTTAAAGAAAAAAACGCTAGAAGAACTTGTTAAACTTTTCGGGAAATCTGGAACACATTATTATAATATTGTTCGTGGAATTCATACTAGCGTTGTAGATCCAAATAGAATAAGAAAATCTGTTGCCGCAGAAAGAACTTTTAATGAAGATATTTCTTCTGAAACCTTTATGCTAGAGCGTTTAGACGAAATAGCCGATGAACTAGAACGAAGAATGTTAAAGATTGAAGCTAAAGGAAAGACGATCACGTTAAAGATAAAGTATTCCGACTTCACCCAAAAAACAAGAAGTAAAACTAGCCAAAACTTTATGCAGCAAAAAAGTGAATTCTTCCCCGTTATTAAAGAATTATTGTTTCAAGAAAAATTAGTCAGCCCTGTTCGATTATTGGGTATTTCTTTTGGTAGTCTTAATACCGAAATAAAGGCACCTTTATGGGTTCAGTTAAAATTTGAATTTTAAAACAAGCTATGGTATATTTAACGCAAGAGATGTGATAACATCATTTGAAGTAAAGGGGTTAAGGATAAATACCACATTCAAAAATGACAGAACAAGAAAATCATACAAAAGGATTAAAGCTATATTCTCAAAAGGCAATTGGGCTTGCTACTTTTATTGGCTCCCCATTGGCTGGAGCATATCTAATTAGAGAAAACTATCTAAGTCTGAATAAACCCGATGAAGCAAAAAAATCTCTAATAATTGGAATTATATCTACTCTAATATTATTCTCAGGAATTTTCCTGATACCCGAATCGATTATTGATAAGTTTCCGAATCAAATATTACCCGCAATTTATACCGGTCTAATCTATCTAATAGTGGAAAAAATTCATGGTTCAATACTAAAGCAACATGAAGAAAATAAAAATGAATTTCACTCCAAATGGAAAGCCGCGAGAATAGGCTTGATATCGTTAGTTATAATAGCAATTGGTATCTTAGGAATTACCATCCTTGCCTCTGAAAGTGATGAATATGATGCCATCATAGAGCAATTCACGGAAAATGAAACAGAAACGTTAATTTTTTATGACCATATGAATACCGAAACCAACAGTTCCCTTCTTCATGAATTAGAAACTATTGCCATTCCTAAATGGAAAGAAAACATTGCATTAATACAAAAATCAAATTACATAAAAAATCTCCCAAATGAATTATTAGAACAAAATAAAACGTTACGAAAATACTCCCTGCTAAGACTAAAAGCTTTTGAACTTTTTCAAAAATCCATTAAGGAGAATTCCATTTTTTATGACAACGAATTGGAACAAATTCACAAAGAAATTGATGCGCAACTTATTAAACTGGATCAATAACTAGGACATATAAATGCCAAACCTGGAATGGTAACAAATTCATTAACCCAGTACTCTTACTTCGCTTTAGGAATCCACCATTGTTGATGGTAATCAGGCGCATCCTTTCCAATGAAAATAGGCTCGCCAATTATTGGCGTAATTACTTCTACATTCAGCTCGTTGGCCTTTTTGATTATTCTTTCTACTGGGTCGGTCCAAGTGTGTAATGATAACGTGAATGCACCCCAATGAATAGGCATTATTTTTTTTGCGTTTACATCTTTACCTGCTTGCGCAGATTCTTCTGGTTTCATATGTATTTCGCTCCAGTTATCATTGTACTGTCCGCATTCTAACATAGCCAAATCAAACGGACCATACTTCTCTCCTATCTCCTTAAAATGCGGACCATAACCGCCATCTCCACTAAAATAGATATTCTCTTTTTCACTGGTAATTATCCAAGACCCCCAAAGCGTAGTATTGCGATCAGTAAGTCCTCTACCAGAGAAATGACGTGATGGTGCGAATGTAAATTTGAGATTATTTAAGCTGACATCACCCCACCAATCTAATTCTACAATAGCGGATTTATCAATTCCCCAAGATTCAAAATGCGCACCAACTCCAAGGGGCACATAGAACATTTTTGTTTTTCCTTTTAACTTCTGAATAGAACCATAATCTAAATGATCGTAATGATCATGCGAAATAATGATTGCATCAATTTGAGGTAGTTTCTCTATTGAAATCGGCAATGATTTCCCATACCTGCTTTGTCCTAGAAAAGGGTGCGGAGCTGGTACATCACCAAACATAGGATCAATCAATATGTTCATGCCTTCCATTTGAAGTAAGAATGCCGAATGACCAAACCAAATGAGTTCTGTTTTTGTGTTTTGAACGAGAGTCATAGAATCTACATGCTGCACTGGAATATCAAAAGTTGGCCTTTTGTTCGGACTTCCTTTTATCATTTGTTGCATGGTAGACACCATCTTACCAAAACTCATATCCAAATTGGTTTCAATTAGATTCACAAATATACCTTCTTCAAAGTGGCCGGTCTTTTTGAAACTCTCCATTTTTTCTGGGGATGATTTACCCCCAAACTCGGGACTGAAATTCACAAATAATACTCCGACTATTACCAATAAAGTAATAGCTGCAGCTATAGTAATTCCAATCATTTTTAAAGTCTTTTTTAATATTGAAAACATAGTAATTTAAACTTGATATCTGTGTAAAAGAAATTCTTTGTACTCTTTTTGATTATCCAGATTCCCTTTCAATATTTCTGTAGAAATGGCAAATACTATTTGATTTAATAGTATCGCTTCTTTAGTAGGATCATCACAATTTAAGGCGTTAAATGCGCTTGATAATTTTTCTAATAAGGGTTCCATTTTCTGTGGATGATCATACTCTTTTTGCCACTTCAATTTAAATTGAAGTTTCCAAAAATCATATTCACTGCATGGAATTGAAAAAGGTAATTCTAAGGCTTTCCGTATCACTAATGAAGGATCTTCCTCTAAGAAAATAGGTTCGAATAGTGTAAATGATTTTAATTCTGCTTCTTTAATAATAGCCTCCAACAACCCTTTCTTATTCTGAAAATGCCTAAAAATTAACGCTTCAGACACTCCTGCAGCCTTTGCAATTTTGCTGGTAGACGTAGCCGCAAACCCTTCATTTGCAAAAAGGTCTAACGCTATATTCAGAATGTTTTGTTGCTTATCTGTCATAATAAGTGAGTAATCACTCACAAAAATACAACTAATATATTACCAGACAGCTTTAATCAAATTTTTAAATGTTCCTGCCTTATTTGAATGGATTTCAAGGAGTGAATAAATAAAAAGATAAGCGCCACAGTAGTACAAATTACCCCTCCAACCATTACATAAAAAGAGAGGCTATTACCGGGTGCGATTGCTTTAGATAAACCAGCTATTAAAAACAACAATGAACTGGCGTAAAGAGCGGCATTAGCAATACCTAACTTTTTTAACTGCTCCACCTTTAATACAATTATCAATGAACACCTTTCTTTATCGTTTGAGAGTTCTGTTATTTCATTATTAAGTGAAATAATGAAATTAGAAGTCGACATAATCAACAATCCAATTGCGGGCATAACAGTTAGCGGTCCGTACCATTCCATAGTCAAGCTTTTTTTAATTACGTTATTTCAAAAACCACTTTACCGCGTCTTTCAAAAAGAGATTGATTAACTGGTTTGGCTCATTATTTAATTCAGATAAAGGAAGCACCGCACCCTTCCAATTTTTAGTTACAATCCATTTACCATGCGCTAAAGTATTCGTACTTGAATAATCTATCTCCGTTCCGTTTAATCCGTAACCCGATAAATAAAAATACGGTTCATTTAAAAGACTATCGCTCATGGCTAACCCAAAACCTAAACCTAGGTTCTTATTTTGCTGAACGTAAATTCCAGTATCAAAATGGTGTGGCCAAATACGTATTTCTGAAGGCGTTTGTAGTAAACCTAATAGTTCAAAGCTGGCTCCATTAGCCAATTCACGCACAAACTCCCAATTTTGAATGGATTGCTCATCCCATTTCTCAAAAGCACTATCTGCAAAAGAATACTTTGGGGTTTCGAAATGTAAAGGGGTACTAAAGCCCGTACTATCCAATCCTAAATCAGATAATCCACTCGCGATACTTTCCTCAATTTCCGAAATCGTTTTGTTTTCAATTTCGTGCGACTGAATAGTTTTTAGTGATCTATCTACCCATTCATACGTGAACGATTTTAGGTTTAAAGCTAAAATAATTTCTTTCGAATCGATAGAAATCCAACGTCCATAAATACGATGACTTACCGAATCAAAATAAACGTTAGTATGGCTATCGTCTGGTTTTGCGGGAACAAAAGTTCGATTTGCTTTGGCTAGAACTAATGATAATTGATGAACTCTTTGGTCTATGTTAATATACTCCTGCATAATTAATTCCGGTTAATCGGTGAATATTGTAATCTATGGTTGATAAATCATTAAAGTTGAAATCTGAGAAGTTAGAATGTCCACAAGCACGTGCCACCACCTTCATCAAATCATTTGATGCATTAAAAAATGTAGCCAATTGTTTGGCAGAAGCATCAATTCTAATCCGACTTCGTAAGCTCTCTTTCTGAGTCGCAATTCCCACAGGACAATTATTGGAACTACATGCACGCATACCCAGACAGCCAATTGCTTGAAGAGCTGAGTTTGATACTGCAATAGCATCCGCACCTAACATCATCGCTTTCGCAAAATCTTCGGGTACTCTAAGTCCTCCGGTAATAATTAACATTACATGAGAAGCTCCAACTTTATCTAAATGTTTTCTAGCGCGCGCCAATGCAGCGATGGTAGGCACATTGATGTTATCTCTTAAAATGGTGGGCGCAGCACCTGTTCCGCCACCGCGGCCATCTAAAATGATATAATCCACTCCTACTTCCAGTGCAAAATCAATATCGGCTTCAATATGACTTGCGGCCAATTTAAACCCGATTGGAATTCCTCCTGTTTTTTCACGAACCTGATTTGCAAACGCAGCAAAATCAGCTGCGGTAAATAAATCTGGAAAAGCTGCGGGAGAAATGGCTGTTTCGCCTTGTTTTAATCCTCTTACTTCCGCTATTTCTTTGGTTACTTTGTTCCCTGGTAAATGTCCGCCTGTTCCGGTCTTAGCTCCTTGTCCTCCTTTAAAGTGAAAGGCTTGTGCTTTTTGAACCTTATCCCATGAAAAGCCAAACTTACCCGAAGCCAACTCATAAAAGTATTTTGAATTACTAGCTTGCTCTTCCGGTAGCATTCCACCTTCGCCACTACAAATTCCAGTACCTGACATTTCAGCTCCTTTAGCTAAAGAGATTTTAGCTTCCCGTGAAAGGGCTCCAAAACTCATATCTGATACAAAAATTGGAATATCTAAACGTAACGGTTTCTTGGCATTTTCACCAATCACCACTGTACTTTGAACCTCTTCATGATCCAGTAAAGGTCTAGAAGCTAATTGCGCAGGTAAAAACTGAATATCTTCCCATTTCGGAAGTAAGTTTCTATCTACTCCCATGGATGCAGATGGACCATGATGTCCGTAATTCTTCAACCCATTTTGAGCTAGTTCTTTGATATATCCCGTATATGGTTCTGTTTCTTCTGGGTGCGTATCTGCATACTGACCCAAATAATTATCGCGGTTAAAAGGTTGCGGGTTTTTTACTAGAAAGGCGTTAATTTCATCTTCGTCAACCCAAATAAATCCATCCTCAATTTCGGTGAAAAACTTATGTAAAACCTCCTTATTATTGTACTCACTTACACCAGTATCATATCTATAATCCCATCCATGTACGCCACACATTAAATTATCACCATCTACATAACCATCACTCATAAGGGCTCCACGATGTAAACAACGTCCGTATAAAACAGAAACATTTTCATCATATTTTATAACCACTAAATCTAGTCCATTTATCTGCGCTGGTACAGGTGTTCTGTCTTTTACAGATGATAATTCAAGCAATTTCTTTTTGTTCATGGGTATGGTTTTATCTTGTATGGAAGAAGTAATAAAAATATATTTTCGGACGAAATTCTCCAACTCAGCCAAATTTATACCTTATTTATAACGCGCATCAAATTACCACGCCATACAGGGTGTAATGTCAAGCAGTAGACATTTTCAAGGGGTAATAATTGTACTAATTCTTACAGAATTTAATTAGTTGGTTTGGTAAAACCCATGGTTATTTTATAGCCTAACCAACCCATTGGGATATACGCGAAAACAATATCCGTAACGTTAAACCACATTGGGGAGTTTGGTAACATGAATACCATCATAACACCGCCAATAAGAAATAAACCGCCAATACCTAAGGCAAAGTATAACTTGTGCGAAAACGCAATTAATGAGGCTAAAATTGCGCCTACCAAAGTACCCAAGGCATGTGCTAAAAAGGGCATGATAAAGTGCTTCAATTCATAAATGGGCATATGCTCATTTATGCTTTTTATATCATTTGGGTCTACTCCTTCGGGTAACGGAATAATGGTTCCACTTAAACCAATTATCCACCCATTTAACATAGCTCCAACAAAGGCGCCAATAATTACTGCTAATATGTTACGAAGAATATTCATGCCTTTATGATTTGGATATCGAAAATACAGAAAATTTATTTAAGCCCCATACGGTCTTACATTTTGATAATCTTTTTCACTCCATTATCGGTCGCTGAACGTAAGTGTAAAATATACGTCCCTTTTGGTAAAGAAGAAATGGAAATTTGATTCTGGACAGAACCAGATTGAACCATCATTCCATTCAAACTGAAAATTTTGTACGTGTATTGGTTTACTCCCGGGTTAGATATATTTAAAATATCAATTGCTAAAGTTGGATACACATTCACATTATTAAAAATTGGTGCATCCGTTACGGACAACAGTCTACTAGCTTCCTTCACAGCAGCAAGCGCATTTACTTTCCCAAACCCCCACTCCAAACTACCTGTAGCAGGAATAGAGCCCGTTTTAGAATCTTCTCTAGTTGTAGTAATTAAAATCTCTTTTACTTGTGCTGGGGTTAACGTTGGATTTGCTTCCAAAATTAAAGCCACCACTCCGGCCGTTGCAGGAGATGACATGGAAGTTCCTGAAAAACGTGCGAAATCATACGTGCGACCATTAAAAGTGGTTGATGCAAAAGCGGTATGCGATTCTGTAGTATACGAAGAAATAGACGAACCAACAGAAACTCCCGGTGCGGAAACATCTGGCTTTTGGCGTTCATCAATCGTTGGACCTTCGCTGCTAAATGAGGCCAGAGAACCATCTAGAACTGTTCCATTTGGAATCCGAATTTCACTATTATGCGCTGCAATAGTTATCACTTTTTCCGCACATGCTGGTTCACCAATACTGTAATGACTGTCACCACCTGTAAGCGGCATCCCCCAATTACCGGCACCATTACTAAGTTCTGTCACATTGTAATAATGAACGGTTCCATTTGTAGCCGTAGACTTTAAAATAATGCGAAAATTAGCGTGCGTATTTTTCACTCTTAAGCGCATATGTGGCGTATTATTTTGCGGATGAGCAGAGTCTATAGCTATATTAAAAAAGACCGTATCCCCACCTAAAACCAAAATGGAATCAATATACCCAGGATTTATATCTGTATTATAAAATGGTGTTTCCATAACAACTACCCCATTTTCAAACACTTGTAACTTCGACTTAAAAGAATGATTTACCTGCCCCCACATTGAAATACTTTGTCCCCACATACTTGGATGCGAGCTATACGGATAAAAACTGATTCTCGTAGAAACTGTATCTTGGTTGAAATCCTTTTTTATATGAAATGTATCGTTCCCATTATTACCTGCAGAAGTTACAATTACCACACCTGCATCCGTAAAACTATTCATAGCCTGACTTATTAAGGAGGTACCATCTAAGGGACCTAAATAGTATAAACCCCAACTCATATTTACCACCAACCTTTTGTTTTCTGCACTTGCAGTAGTTTTCATCCAACTTACGGCATCAATTACGGCTCCCATTTCTAAATGTATAGCGGTAAACAAAAAGTTAGCATCAAATGCAACTCCTTTTAAGCCAATTCCAGCACCACCACCACCGGCTATTCCAGCTACATGACTACCATGCGTAGCGTAATCATAATAAGTACAAGCCGTATCGGATTGTGCCGCCAATAGTTCCGACTCTCCCACATATTCCGTTCCGTAAGACATATTTGAAGGTGCAGGTCCTGAGGTTTTGAACTGATCCCATGCCGCTAAAATCCGGGTGTTATTTAAAGCCGTATCGTAAAACATTGGATGAGAATAATCAAATCCCCAATCTGTAACGCCTATGATGACATCCTTACCGGTATAGGATTGATTTAAATTCAACCCATTATGCACCGAATCAGCTCTTAAATCTAATACGGCATTATTCACCATGGGCGTTATTTTACCCGCAATTTCTAAGTAAGTTACATTTTCTAGTTGGTTTATTTGTGCCACATTATTTACCCCCACTTTTAGCGTCACAATATCTCCAATTCTACTACCAAAGATGATACCTTCTGGAAGAGCGTATTCATCAAATTCAGAAGTTACTTTAGCAATAGTTGAAACGTATTGTAACCCGTTAATAACTACTATTGTTGCATTAGTTTCCACAAAACCTGACGTTTTAAAAGATTTCTCTTTAAGCTCACCAAACAATTGCGAATCAACGCTACCTATTTGAGGCTGTGCAATTAACAAGCCTTGAAACACCATAAACATGGCTACTAATTTTAATCTCATATTGGGGAATATTAAGGGTACAACTTACACAAAAGAATTAAAGTATTGGATAGAAATAATGGGATTTTGAAAGTGCATTATTGGTTTCAGAAAACATTCTGGAATTTGACAGTAGTGATATTTGGGGGAATACCATTGAAACACTTACTTCTACAAGCTTAATACTTGTAGATACCGGGACCTACGATGGTGTTTTTGAAAGAGATGAATATCATTTTAGCATCTAAAAAAACAGTAGTAAGACATGGTTTTGCTTTGCTACTGTTTTAATCATTTTAACCGCCCATTTAAAACCCCGTTTTATTAATTCGCATTGACAATGTTTCCTGAACCTGTGATTTTAGAATCAATAGTCGGAGATCCTTTATAGTATACGTTTCCACTACCACTAATTGAGATATCTAATCGTTGAAGAACGCTTACCTCTATATTACCCGAGCCTGAAATTACAATATCACTGTTTTCGGTATTTATTGGAAACGCATAAATACTACCTGAACCACTTATTACAATATTGGTATTTACCAGATTAGGAATTAATCTGTTGGCTGTGATATTACCACTACCACTAATTTTAAAATCTAAGTTATCGGCTCCAGTAAACGAGTTCATCGTTATATCACCGCTACCCGGTATACTAACGGCAAGATTACCTTGATTTTCAAAATCATTAATAGTAATACCTCCAGAGCCACTCAATGAAACATTTTGAATACTTGGTACCGTAATATGTATCGTTAAATCATAATTATTATAACACCCATTCTCTAAATCAATATCCCATCTGTTACCTACTACGTTAGTTTTTAATCGGTCAATAATATTAGGGTGCCCCGTAACTTCTACTTTCTGCTCAGACCCTTGGCTAATAATGACAGTAGCAGCTTCGGTTAAATCCACTTCCGAAAAACTGGAAACATTAAGTGTTCTGGTTTCTATTGTTCCTTCTCCATTTATACAGATTCCTCCGTTTTTACTACATGAAGCTAATAATAGACTGCTTAATACAAGTGTGGTGGTTATTCCTTTTAAAATATTCATTTTCAACTTTTTTATTATTAAAACCCTATCGGTTATATCTAATACAATCTCGTACGAAAAAACCCCTAGTCAAGTTCTAAAAAAGATGAATAATTTATTGAAGTTGGTGGAGTAAGATAATAAATATGCCGTTTCTTGGGATGAGACCTACTCGGTTTTCAAAATCAAGTAAGTCTTTACGCTATGCATCAATCTTCTCGTTGAGATGCTAATTCATCCATTCTAATCTTTTTTACTTTTAGAATGGACGGATTTCAAATAGAGAAAACATTTGGTAAATACTATGCGGGTGCTATTGTTGGGTTTCATCCTGATGTGTACAATTACTCGTTCAACTCTAGTTTGTTTCAGTACGGTGGTTATGTGGGATTGAATGGCAAAAATATGTTCATGCGTTCTCAAACTACCATGGGTTATTTAGAGCAAACAAATGCTGGTAAAATTGATAGACGATTTTCGTATTTCCAACACTCAAGCACGATTGGCAAGAAAACCTCTATTTACTCATCCCTAGAACTCGACTTATATAATAACGCTAACATCAGCGCAACTTCAAGTCCGCGGTTAACTAACATTTACATTTCAGCTAATTACAAACGGCATAAAAAAGTAAGACTTAACGTTTCGTATGGTGCGCGTAAGCGAATACTGTATTATTAAACATACCCTGACCAAATTTCACAAGTATTGGCTAATGATGTAGCGCGCCACGGTTTGACATTTAAAGTTCATACGAGCCCAACTAAGAATACAAGTGCCGGTATTAGCTATAGTTCACGATTTCAAAACAATAGTTAAACAAATCCAATAAAATAAATAGCTATTTCAGCTTTTACCGTATCCCTAAAATTGGCGGTAAAATAACCGCTAATTATAACCGTAATACATCAAATTATTTCAGTAGTCATATTATTTCAATTCGTCATTCAAGGTCGCTTATAAAAAAAAATTGAATGCTGATTTCTATTACCGCTACGTGAAATACGATTACTTAAACCATGAACTCACTAGAAACCAAAGCTACATTGGTTCGTCATTTAATTACAGATTACGAAAAAAGTTATTGTGTAGTCTTCTATGTGAAGTATCTATGCAAAACCAAGAAAAGATTTATCGCGTTAACTTTAAAGTTATCCAGCGTTTTTAAAAATTATCAGTCATTCCAATTATGAATAATCTCAAAGTTATTAAAGCAGTTACCCTTTCAACCATTTTACTTTTAGCAACAAGTTGCGATGAGGATTTAACGGAGTATGAATCGGGCAATGGCTCCAGCAATACGGTATCTAAAGAAATCACTCCAAAAGAAAAGTCAGCGCATGTTACGGCCACTTCTGAGGTGAAAGAAGGGGTTCATATAGTCAAGTTGATAGAAGCCTTACCCACTTCAAAATATGTGTATTTATTGGTAGAAGAAAACAACCAAGAGTTCTGGATCGCCACAATTAAAAGAGAGGTAACCGTTGGAAACATGTATATGTTTACGGATGGATTGGTTAAAACCAATTTTGAAAGCAAAGAACATAATCGCATATTCAGTACTATATTGCTCGTTTCAAACCTTATTGACGGAGACCATTCACAACATACTACACAAAAAGCAGTAGTAGAAGAATCCGTTGCTGCTACAGTAACAAATGTGGAGGTAAAAAACTCCATCCGTATTAAAGATTTGGTGGCTTCTTCCGCAAAATATGCGACTAAAAAAATTCAAGTTTCCGGAGTGGTGACAAAGGTTAACGACAATATCATGGGCAAAAATTGGGTCCACTTAGATGATGGCACTAATAATGGTTTCGACTTAATAGTCACCACCAATGAAACCTTTCATAAAGGGCAAACTGTTACCATGACAGGTATAGTTGCTATCAACAAAGACTTTGGAGCTGGGTATAAGTTTGATGTTATTGTTGAAGAGGGAGTTGTTGTAACTCAGTAACTATCCCAGTTGCCTTCCGACTACTGTACGGAAAAGTTTTTCTAGTTTCTGCTAAACAGCAGAATAGAAAACTATGATATGACAACTTGCCTCTAGGATATATGGCTTTTAAAAACTTTTTAGATAAAATTTTACAGCTAAAAAAAATCCACCATCAGTATAAAACCGATGGTGGATTTTTTATTCTATTTAATCCAATATTGAATCAAAACCGTAGTTGATCGAAAACATTTCAAACCTACCCTTTCTCCTCGTAATACTGCATATTCGTTTCTTTTGATTCTTGTTTCCAGTATGCTGGAGAAACTATTCTACCATCAGGTAGTTTTAATACCATTCGGTAAACGGCTAGAACTGCATTGAAAGTAATATCCGTTACGCCCAAAGTATACACTGTTGGATCTTCAGGTTTCTTTTTCTTCCCTTCTTCTACTTTTACTTCTAAGCCGTTAAATTCCAAAATATCTTTTAAAAACTTTACGCGCTCTTCTGTAATTCCTGTTTCGATGATTTTACAGCGTACGCCATCTACATCTTTTTCTGTATGTTTTCCTGATCCTAATGCCATTTCCTGTAGTCTAATGTGTATCGTTTATTAATTGCGTTCGGGCGTGTTGGGGTGTATTGCAATACACCCCGACATGCCCCGACATAAATTTACATTCCGAATGATACTGCGTCTACCCAATTAAAGATATAACTCCAAATACCAATTATCATGATACCTACTGTACTAATAATTAATCCTACTTTACCAAAACCATCAGTGGTGATGTATTCAATTGGAGTATCTGTTTTATTGATAAACATTGCTTTTATTACCATCAAATAATAATATAATGAAATGATAGTATTCAACACCGCTATGATTACCAAGATGTAATACCCTTGTTCTGCGGCTGCGGCAAATAAGAAAAACTTACCAAAGAATCCTGCCACTGGCGGAATACCTGCTAGTGAGAACAATGCTAATACCATTATCAAAGACAACTTAGGATTGGTTTCATAGAAGCCATCATAATCGCTAATATTCATTTTACCGGTGGCGTTTCTAACCGCGTTTACCACTCCGAAAGCAGCAAGGTTGGAGAATACATACACTAGTACAAAATAGATTACGGTAGTCATTCCGTACTTAGTTCCAGCAATAACTCCAAGTAAAATAAATCCTGCTTGAGCCACAGATGAGAATGCTAAGAAACGTTGAATATTTGTTTGACGCAATGCAAATAAGTTACCAATAGTCATAGTTAATACCGATGCAATAATCATCATGATGTGCCATGCTTCTTCCATATTTGGGAATACTTTAAACAGTAACATCACCAAAACAAAAACCGATGCTCCTTTTGATACTACCGACAAATAAGCCGCAACTGGTGTTGGTGCTCCTTCGTATGTATCAGCCGTCCATAAGTGAAATGGGACTAACGAGATTTTAAATGCTACTCCAGAAACAAAGAATACTAGGGCTAAAACTTGTAGTGCGTTCATATTCATTAAATCAGCTACATCGGTATAATAAACGCTTCCAGTTGAACCGTAAATCATAGAGATTCCGAATAGTAATACGCCTGATGAAAGTGCCGCTAAAAGCAGTAATTTGATTCCACCTTCGGTAGATTTTAGTTTATTCACTTCATACGCTACTAAAGTTGCCATTGGAATGGTTGCCAATTCTAATCCTAAGTAAAACATTAAGAAATCGCCCGCTGAAATCATGTAATACATTCCAATTAATGTGGAGAATATTAGCATGAAAAACTCAGTAACTCTATTGTTATTTTCTGGTTTCTTCAACCAAGCAGCTGATTGTAATAAGACAACCAAAACACCTAAGTTCAGTACGTTTTTCATTAACGATGTGGTAGCCGTACTTTGATACATATCACCAAATAAGGTTCCTAATGTTGGCGTAATAAACCCTAAAATTGTATGTAAGGTAAATAGTCCAATAGAAACGCCAATCATCATGTGACGATTGCTCTTTTTAGAGAACACCTCGAATATGAGTAACAATAACAAGACTACCACCAAGGATAGCTCGTCTCTCATAATTATAAATTTAGATAATTCCATTTTTTTGTTTTTTCAATCCCCCTAGCCCCCTCCTCCAAGGGGGAATTCAACTAATCTAGAGAAGAAACTTTTTATAACTGGCTCATCATTCTTTCGAACATTGGACCTAAATCTGTGTAAATAATATCAACTAACCAATTTGGGAAAAACCCTACTCCTGCAATTACAGCTATCAAAGAGAAAATTGCTACTTTATCATACCAATGGGCATCAGGAAGTAATTCGTGTTCTTTGTTTTTTATGGCTCCCATAAGCATAATTCCCGCAGCGCGGAGAATGTAAACCGCTGTAATTACAATAGAAGAAACAACCAATACGGTAGCTACTCTGGTAAACATATCGTGGTTTTCAAATGCGCCAACAAAAATGGTCATCTCTGCAACGAAAGCACTAAACCCAGGTAATCCTAAGGAAGCAAAACCTGCAATCATGTAACTTACTCCTAAAACAGGCATCACTTTTAATAAGCCACCCATTTCGTGGATATTACGGGTATGTGTTCTGGAATAAATCATTCCGATTAATGCGAAGAACAGTGCCGTAATTAAACCGTGAGATATCATTTGTAACACCGCTCCTGTGCTTGCGGTTTGTGTAAACATTAAAGCTGCGAATAAAATCAAAGCTAAATGCGACACCGAAGAATAGGCGTTGATGTATTTCAAATCTTTCTGAGCCACCGCACTATATGCTCCGTAAACCGAACCAATAACTGCCATGATAACAAATATCCACGCCATTTCTGATGCTGCTTGTGGCATTAATGCCACTGCAATTCTCAACGCTCCGTATCCGCCTAATTTCATCAATACCCCTGCGTGAAGCATAGATACTGCGGTTGGTGCGGATGCGTGACCATCGGGTGACCAGGTATGGAATGGATACAAAGCACCTAATACTCCAAACCCAACAAATGTGAGTGGGAAGAAGAATTGCTGCGCGCCATATTCCATGGTGATTTTAGAAATCTCAATGAAGTTGAATGTTAATTGTCCGCCATCTGGCGCTGAATTGAAATAGATACCTAAAATACCTACTAACAATAAAGCCGAAGCTCCCATTAACATCAAAGTCAATTTCATTGCAGAGTATTCTTTTGGTCCTGTACCCCAAATACCAATCAGTAAATACATTGGAATTACGGCCACTTCATAGAATACGAAAAGTGTAAATAAATCTAACGAGATAAAGAACCCGAATACTCCAGTCGCTAATAAAAATAGTGTGATAAAGAATTCTTTGGTTTTGTTTTCAATTTCCCAAGAAGCGTATATCCCAGCAAAAACAATAATTCCTGTAAGCAATAGCATCGCTACCGAAACACCATCTACACCAACAGCATAGTGAATATTTAAGATGCCTTTGTCATACCAAACTACATCTCTACCAAACATCATTTCTTCTACGTTTCCTGCTGCCCGCTCACTTAAGTAAGAAAACATTAACCAAACGGTTTGAAGTAATTGAATAATTGCTCCAATGGCAGCTGCCCAACGAACCTTTTTATTGTCGTTCATCAATCCAATAACCACTATGGTTAGGATTGGAATTACTACTAATAAACTTAATCTATCCATAGCTCAAATTATTTAGACATCCAGTATAACAGCGTTAAAGCAAACCCTAACAAGCCCATTACCATGGTAACGGCATACTGTTGTAATTGCCCGGATTGAAATCCTTTAATTTTATCTGAAACCTTATTGGTTACCCACGCCATGCCGTCAAAAGAGCCATCCACGACTTTTTTATCGAACCACGCGATTGGCCATGCCACAAGTTTGAAAATGATTTTATGTACAAAGAAAACCCACACCTCATCCATGTAGAATTTACGGTGACTCCATTTATAGAACAATGGAATTTTAGCCATTACCCCGTCTGGTTTACTGGATGGGTTTTTATACATCATTGTAGCTACCCAAATTCCTGCTACCGCTATAAGAACAGATGGAATTGCAATGTTCCAATGGAAATGCGCGTGATAGGGTAACCCGTCAGGAGAAACAAATTCACTAAAAGGAATAAATCCTGCAACAGCGGCCATAAATGCTAAAAACATTAATGGAAACGTCATACTTGGACCTGCTTCGTGAGGCGTGTGTTCGTACGCCTTTTCTCCGTTCCAGAAAATGCTGTAATACAAGCGGAACATATAGAAAGCGGTTAAACCCGCTACGGCCCATCCAATAAAGAATACAATTTTATTTGACGCATATGCTGCGGCTAAAATTTCATCCTTACTAAAGAATCCTGAAAATACTGGAATTCCAGAAATAGCTAATGCCGCAATTAAGAACGTAGCATGCGTGATGGGTAAATGTTTGCGTAGATTTCCCATATCGCCCATTTCATTACTATGAACGGCATGAATAATAGACCCTGCTCCTAAGAACAATAAGGCTTTAAACATGGCGTGTGTAAACAAGTGGAACATAGAAGCCGTGTAGCCTAAGCCATCTTCACCTCCGTAACCAGAAACACCTAATGCAAGCATCATGTATCCAATTTGCGACATGGTTGAGAATGCTAACACACGTTTTATATCTGTTTGCGTAATGGCGATGAGTGCGGCAAACAATGCCGATAATGCACCTACCCACATCACTACTTCGAGTGCTTCGGGAGAACCGAGAACGAACATCACAAATAATCTTGCAACCAAGTAAACCCCTGCCACAACCATAGTTGCTGCGTGAATTAATGCCGATACTGGAGTTGGACCTTCCATGGCATCTGGTAACCAAATGTGTAATGGAAACATAGCCGATTTACCTGCACCACCAATAAATATTAGTGTTAATGCCCACGTCAAAGCGCCAATTCCTAAGAATGAAACTCCTGCAAATGAACCTATCGCAGATCCCGCAGAATCAGTTAATTCAATGAAATCAAATGTTCCGGTATAATACCCTAAGATTAAAATACCGACTAAGAAGAAAAAATCTGCAAATCGAGTTACGATAAACGCTTTTTTAGAAGCCGATACAGCCGAATCTTTGTAATAGTAATATCCAATTAATAAAAAGGATGAAACACCTACTAACTCCCAGAATACATACATCTGGAAGATATTTGTTGCGACTACCAATCCCAACATAGAGAAACTAAATAGAGATAAGAATGAATAGAAGCGATTAAACCCTTCTTCGCCTTCCATATAGCCAAAACTATAAATGTGAACCATGGTTGAAATGGTGGTTACCACCACCAACATCATTACTGATATTGGATCGAGGTAAATCCCCATGTTAATGCTTAAAGTATCCGAAAAACTCAACCATTCCATATTGAATGGTAAAAGGGTTTCGTAGACTCCGTTTATGTTACCGTGTACTAAAAAGTACTCATAAGCGGTGTAGTACGACAATATCATTCCGATAGAAATGGTAGCGGTACTAATGGATCCAGCCAGTTTATTAGAAAGTTTGTCGCCACTTAATCCTACGATTAAAAACGACAAGAAAACTAAAATTGGAATCCAAACGGTGTATTGAAATAAATCTGTTGTCATAATTCCTAATTTTAATGTTTCATGGTATCTAAATGTTCCACATTAATATTTTTCAGATTACGATACACGTTTAAGATAATGGCAATAGCCACGGCAGCTTCAGCAGCAGCAATACCAATTACAAAAAGTGAAAACATATACCCTTGCATCATGTCTGGAAATAGATACTTATTGAAAACCACAAAATTGATATTTGCAGCATTCAGTATTAATTCAACCGACATTAACATTGTAATCAGGTTTTTACGCACTACGAATCCGTAAACCCCGACAAAAAACATGATGGTTGAAACCACCAAAAAGTCGTTAACTCCTATACCCTCAATCATCAGTTCTAAAGTTTTTGGCTACCATGATTGCACCAATCATTGCAGCGAGTAATAAAATACTGATTACCTCAAATGGCAGCACATAGCCTCCATCTCCATAACTTACCAGTTTAAGACCGATTTCTTCTACATCGTAAGCTCCTTCAGGAATTCCGCTACCTTGCCATTGAAATGTAAAAAAGGCATAAAGCGTAATCACCGCACCGAGCAAACTTGCGCAGGCCGCAATTATATTCTTAAGTAAAGGCACGTTTTCTAACAGCTGGTCTACACGGGCAGTAAGCAATACGGCAAATACAATAAGGATAACAATACCCCCTGAATATACCGTGAGCTGTACCGCTCCTAAGAAATTATAATTCAGTAAAAAATATAAGAAAGCCGTTGCTACCAGCACAAAAAGAAGATAAACGGCAGCATGCAAAATTTTACGTGTCGTAACGGTCATGACCGAAAACCCGATAATTGCAGCAGCGAGAAAATAAAAAATAAACTTTTCCATAATACCTAATCTTCTACGCCAGCACGAAGTTTCGAACCGGGCTTGTTTAACACCTGCGTTAATAATGATCTATCGTAAACCGCATGTTCAAAGGTGGGTTCCATCACAATGGCGTCTGTAGGACAGGCAACGATGCACAAGTTACACAGCGTACACATATCATGATGATATACATGTTTCTCGATAGTTTTTTTCTTTTTCCCTGTTTCCGGGTCAACCTCACGCGTCCAATTGATTTCAATGGAACCATTAGGACATGCAATTTCACATGCTTGACATCCTGTACAGGCGTGCTCGTTGTTTTCATCATGAGGCATTGCTACAATTCCTCTGAATCTTTCTGGGATTTTCAGGGTGTCTCTGTTTTCAGGATATTGTTGCGTAATGATTTCTTTACGCGCATTACGGAAATAGTATGCCGTAATTTTCATTCCTGTTAACAAGGTTTTGACCCCGTGGAAAATGTCTCCAAAATATTTAGTTATTCCGCTCATATTTTCCGATTTAAAAATGCCATCCGTTAAGAACTACCAACGCAGCAATTAATAGATTAACTAAATTAATAGGTAGCAAATATTTCCATTCCAGTATTAGAATTTGGTCAATTCTAAGTCGAGGGAATGTCCATTTAAACCACATAATTATTAAAATGATAAAAAATGTTTTACCAAAGAACCAGAAGATACTTGGAATATAATCCATCACATTATCAAAGCCTTCAAAACCAATATGCAACGGCATCCATCCACCTAAGAACATGGTTGCGCCAATAGCCGCAATGATGAATAAATTCACATACTCTGCTAAGAAAAACATGGCGAACTTGATACCCGAATATTCGGTATGGAAACCTGCCGTAAGCTCAGATTCAGCTTCTGCTAAATCAAAAGGTCCACGATTGGTTTCTGCCGTACCCGCTATTAGATAAATGATAAATGAAATCCAAGCTACGATGTGACCTTTAAAAATCCACCATCCATCAGCTTGACTTTCTACAATTTCTGATAATTGAAGCGTTCCAGTAAAAACCACAATCGCTAAAAGCGAAAGCGTTACCGATAACTCATAACTCACAACCTGCGCACCACTTCTAAGTGCTCCAATCAAAGAATACTTATTATTAGCTGCCCAACCTCCCAATAAAATTCCTAAAACGCCAATACTGGATACGGAAGTGATGAAGAAAATACCAATGTTAATATCAAAAATGTGCATTCCTAAAGCGTAAGGAATAGTTCCTAAACCTAAGAATGCGGCTATTACAATGATAAACGGGGCGAGATTAAACAAGAATTTATCGGCCGTTTTGTTCATGATATGCTCTTTCATTAAGAGCTTCAAGAAATCGGCTACTACTTGAAAAAGTCCCCAAGGGCCAACTCTCATCGGACCTAATCTTAATTGGAAAAAAGCCGCAACCTTACGTTCCATATACACCAGTGCCATCACACTTATTGCTGCGAACAGAATAAGGGTAAGGCCGATGATTGACCACTCTATCGTCATGGTTAAACCAGGCGACATATTTTCTAAAAGCCACTCGTGAAAAGGACCGGTGACGGTAGAAAAATCGAATATATTACTTCCCATAATCATTATCTATCAATATCAGGAACTACTATGTCTATGGTGGACATCATTGCCACTAGGTCACCAAGTTTTGAACCTTGCGACATGTGATCTAATACCATCAAGTTTGAGAAACCCGGAGAACGAAATTTGAATCGGTAAGGAGATTTACCTCCATCACTCACACAATAAATTCCAAGTTCACCACGCGCTGTTTCTACACTTTGGAAATATTCACCTTTGGGTAATTTAATTACTGCTTTGGTTTTAACTTGAATTTCACCTTCTGGGATAGTATCAATTAGCTGATCAATAATGCGCATTGATTCCCACATTTCTAAAATACGTACGTGATAACGTGCAAACGTATCCCCTTTATCAGAAACAATTTCTTTAAACTCTACTCTATCGTACGCACTATAAGGTTTGTGTTTACGGATATCATTACTAACACCAGAGGCACGCGCCATAGGGCCTGTTATAGCATAGTTAATGGCATCTTCTTTTGATAAATACCCAACACCTTCTGTACGTTCTCTAAAAATTATGTTGTCTGATAAAAGTTTATCATACTCTGGTAATTTTGTTTTGAAGTGCTTTAAAAATGCTTTGACATCTTTCACAAAATTTGGATGTAAATCAAACATTACGCCACCCGGAACACTGTAGTTCATGGTTAAACGAGCACCACACGTTTCTTCAAAAATGTCGTTAATCATTTCACGGTCACGGAACGCGTACAAGAAGGATGTTAAGGCTCCCATGTCCATTCCCATTACACCCCACCATAATTGGTGTGATGCCAAACGTGTTAATTCCGCAAAAATGGTACGGATAACTTTCACCCGATCAGACACTTCTAAACCCAATGCATTCTCTACTAATAAACAAACGCCTTCGTTGTTTATATGCGAGCTCAAATAATCCATTCTATCGGTAAGGTGAACAATTTGACGATAGCTATCATGCTCACACATTTTCTCGATAGAACGATGTATGTAACCGATGTGTGGAATTACCTTTTTAATAATTTCTCCGTCTAGTTCTAAAACCAAACGTAACACCCCATGTGTAGAGGGATGCTGTGGCCCCATATTGATGAAATAGTCTTGGGTTTTTAACCCGCTTCCATCTGTTGTAAACTCGCTCATTAGTATGATACTATATTAACGGTGTCTACATAATCTTTCCGTAATGGGTAACCTACCCAATCATCATCTAATAAGATCCTTCTTAGGTCCGGGTGCTTCAAGAATACGATTCCAAAAAGGTCGTATGCTTCCCGCTCATGCCATTCAGCTGCTTGCCAAATAGTACAAACCGTTTCCACCTCTGGTTTTGTTCTTGATGGAATTTTTGCTTTTAGCACCATTTCGCTAAAATTTTCTTGGCAACGTAAGTGGTACACCACTTCCATGTGTTCTTTGTAATCTACTCCCGACAGGCAGGTAAGAAAGTCAAATTGAGTTTCTTTAGCGCCATGAAGTTTTTCGGCCAAGGCATATAGCTTTTCTGGAGCTACAACGGCAGTCAAATGCTGAATACCTTCGTAAGTCACTTCTGCAGTTGGCTCCCAACCTTCGATGAGTGATTTTAATTTTTCGTTATCCATAACTTGTAGTTATTTCTAATTATCGCAAGAAATGCGATACTATTTTTTCGTTGGAGGAATCAATCCTTTATCAAAGTCTTCGAGGGATTGTTCCTCATCAGTCATTGAACTTTTCATGATTTTTTTCTGTAATTCCATCATTCCATGAAGCAACGCTTCTGGACGAGGAGGACATCCGGGTACATATACATCTACTGGAATGATATGATCGGCACCTTTAACTACAGAATAGCTATTGTAAAAGAACGGTCCACCAGAAATAGCGCAAGCACCCATGGCAATTACGTATTTAGGTTCGGGCATTTGCTCATACAATCTACGTAGAACAGGCGCCATTTTATTTACAATAGTTCCGGCTATAATAATAAGGTCTGCTTGACGTGGCGTTGCACGTGCTACCTCAAATCCAAAACGAGACCAATCATGACGAGAAGCACCAGTTTGCATCATTTCGATGGCACAACAACTAGTTCCGAAAGTTAAGGGCCAAAGCGAATTTGATTTAGACCAATTAATAATTTTATCGAATGAGGTTACAATTATTTTACCTCCATTGCCCGCAGGAACAATTTTCCCCGGAAAATCCTCCGGAATTTCTGCATCCATATTTTTAATATCTAATCCCATTTTAAAGCTCCTTTTTTCCACGCATAAATTAAACCTAAGCCAAGTATAAAGAAAAAGATAGAAATTTCAATAAAGGCTACCATTCCTGCATCTTTCATTACTACGGCCCAAGGCACAATAAATACGGTTTCTACATCGAAAATTAAGAATAAGATAGCGAAAAGGTAATACCCTACACGGAACTGAATCCATGATGGCCCTTGTGTTTCGATACCACACTCAAAAGTTTCTTCTTTTGCACCTACCGGATTATGTGGTGTAACATAATAAGAGAAGACAATTGCTCCGCCTACGAGTAATAATCCTAGTATTATAAATAATATAATTGCTTCGTTTCCCATTGCAATATGATTTGTTCGGAGATATTCCTCCTATTTTCTTGGGGCACTGCCCCGAAGTCTTATTCTTCAAGCCTTTCAGTAACTACCGAGCCAGGCTTGATGTTGGTTTGCTTTGATTAGTTTATCTAATCTGTTGCATTCCCAGTAATTTTGGTGTTACCATCCTACGCTTCTCCTTCGTAATACTATGGAGAAGGAGCTAAAGCTACGGATGGTACTAAAAAAGCACCCCGATAGTTTCGGGGTGCTTCTCTTTATTTATTCAATTACCCAAGTTTCGCCACTGCCTAATAAATCATCTACAGTTTTGAATTTGGTTGTTGCTCTTACGTCTTCTACTTGTTGCTGCATTCTGGCTTCAAACGATTCTTGCTCTACGGCACGAATCACCCCCGTAACCATTGGCATTTGAAGGTTTACTAACATCATGTGTAACGTAATATCTTCTTCATGTGCATCATGTACAACTAAGTCGGCTTCTGTAACACCATTCTCTCCAATAGTTACCACTTCTAATTTAAAGCCGTTTTGAACGATTCCTTTATCGTTGTCTTTACCAAAGATCATTGGTTTACCATGCTCTACTCTTAAGAACGTATTTGCTTTCACATCTTTAGCGGTCCATTCTGCAAAAACTTTATCGTTAAAGATTACACAGTTTTGTAAGATTTCTACTAAAGAAGTTCCTTTATGTTTAGCTGCTTCAATGAAAATAGCTGTCATTCCTTTCGGATTGATATCTTCAATACGTGCAAAAAATTGCGCTCTAGCTCCTAATGCTAATTCACCTGGATTAAACGGATTATCAATACTTCCTTGCGGAGATGTTTTCGTTTTATGTCCTAAGCTTGTAGTTGGAGAGAATTGTCCTTTTGTTAAACCATAAATACGGTTATTAAAAAGAAGAATATTGATATCCACGTTTCTACGTAAAGCATGGATAAAGTGGTTTCCACCAATGGCTAAAGCATCACCGTCACCCGTAATTTGCCAAACACTTAATTTGGGATTAGCCAATTTCACACCTGTGGCAATAGCTGGAGCTCTACCGTGAATGGAATGAAATCCGTACGTATCCATATAGTAAGGGAAACGGGATGAACACCCAATTCCGGATACGAATACTAAATCTTTCTTTGCCACCCCAATTTCTGGCATTGCTTTTTGTACCGACTTTAAAATGGCATAATCACCGCAACCCGGACACCATCTAACTTCTTGGTCACTCGCAAAATCTTTTGCTTTGTACTCTATTATTGGATTTTCGCTCATGGCTTATTTGTCATTTAAAATTTCATTAAACTTGTTGGTCAATTCCGTTTTTGAGAATGGAAGACCTTGAATTTTGTTGTACTGCAAGTAATCAAACTGCGGTAACTCACTTTGTAAGTACTTAATTAATTGTCCGTTGTTTAATTCACACACTACAATTTTCTTAAACTTACTAAAAATGTCCGCTGTATTTCTTGGTAATGGTTTGATATAGCTAAAATGTGCTAAACCAACATCGCCATCGGCATCAATTTCTTCACCGGCAGTTAATAATGAACCATATGTTCCACCCCAACCAACAATAAGTAAATCACCTTCTTGATGACCTTCACATACTAATTCTGGAATATAATTTTCTATCGCTTTAATTTTTGCTTCACGTACAATAGTCATGTCCTCATGGTTTTGTGGATCATAAGAAACGTTACCTGTAACGCCATCTTTCTCCAAACCTCCAATACGGTGTTCAAAACCTTCCATACCGGCATAAGCCCATTTACGTGCTAGTGTATTCTCATCACGTGCATAAGGTTGCCAATCTGCTGGATTATCGCCTTCCTTAATCATGTAAGGAGTAATATCTGCTAAATCAGCCATTTTACGAATTCGCCAAGGTTGAGAACCGTTTGCTACATAACCATCCGTTAATAAAATCACGGGAGTTACATGCTCCATTGCAATTTTAGAAGCGTTATAGGCCATTTCAAAACAGTCACCTGGACTTTTAGCAGCCACAACTACCAACGGAGACTCACCATTACGTCCGTATAATGCTTGCAATAAATCGGATTGTTCTGTTTTTGTAGGAAGACCCGTTGAAGGACCACCACGCTGAACATCTACCACCACTAATGGCAATTCAGTCATTACGGCTAAACCTAATGCTTCGCCCTTAAGAGCTAAACCAGGACCTGAAGTAGTTGTAATGGCAAAATCGCCTGCAAAGGCAGCGCCAATTGCGGATGCAATACCTGCAATTTCATCTTCGGCTTGAAAAGCTTTTGCTCCAAAATGTTTGTGAGCAGCTACTTCTTGAAGAATATCAGTTGCTGGGGTAATAGGATATGAACCTAAGAATAATTCTTTACCTGCTTTTTGAGCGGCAGCAATAAATCCCCAAGCGGTTGCTTCGTTACCCATTACAGATTTGTACGTTCCTTTCTCCATATCTGAAGGAAGAACTGTAAATGATGATGGCAAAGCTTCAATGGTTTCCGCAAAATAATATCCCGCTTTAAGCGCTTTCATATTACCTTCCAGAATCATTTCTTTCTTACCAAACTTTCCTTTTAGGAAACGTTCGGTATAATCCATTGGTCGGTTAAACAACCAGTATACAATACCTAAAGCAAACATATTCTTACTTCGAGTGATACTCTTGTTATCTAATCCAATACCTTCTAAAGCAGTTCTTGTTAATGATGTAATTGGTGCCTTAACCAAATTAAAATCCTTAAGCTCACCACTTTCTAATGGATCTTCTTCATAACCTGCTTTTTCCCAATCTTTACGTTTAAAACTGTCTGTATCCAGAATAATCGTATTCCCTTTGGGTACAGAATATAAATTCGCTTTTAAAGCAGCTGCATTCATGGCTACCAACACATCAGAATGGTCACCAGGAGTATGAATATGCGATTTACCGATATGTACTTGAAAACCTGAAACACCAGCAACAGTACCTTGGGGAGCACGAATTTCTGCGGGGTAATCAGGGAAAGTTGCGATATCATTTCCCAAAAACGCAGAAGTACCTGCGAACTGCGTTCCAGTAAGCTGCATACCATCACCGGAATCTCCGACAAACTTTACGACAACTTTTTCTAATTCTTTTACTTTGGTATTTCCCATTAGTTTGTATGTTGATTTTCATTTAATAATTCCATTCAAATTTAGACTTGTATATACCATCAAAATATGAGTTTCATCATGAATCATTTATGATTTATTTCAGGTCTTCTTAATATCAATTAATCTTGACTTTTAATTAAAAAAACGTAGTGTTTGTTGGTCTATTTTCATTCAAATTTAAGAGTATAAATGTAAAGGATAATTTAAAAACAAACTAAAAAAGGATTTTTAACTCTGAGCAGTTTTCAACAGAAAGTAAACATTACAGAACCAAAAGCTAAAAGGTATGTTAAATCTAATTGGCCTATTAATACTCTTCATACTAATTAAAAACATACATCATAAAAATGATGTACTTTGGTTCTTTAGATTCATTCCAAATTAGAAATGTCATCTTTTTATTTGAATTTAGTCTATAAATTTGTCGGATATAAAAATTAAAAACCGTTCCATAAAGGAACACAAAAATTATACACATGTTAGTAATTAATGATGATTGCATCAATTGTGATGCCTGCGTTTCTGAATGCCCAAACCATGCTATATATGAGCCAGACGAAGAGTGGTCTTTTGCTGACGGAACAAACATGTCAGGAAATGTAAAACTTTGGGATGGAAGAGAAGTTAATGCAGATGCAAAACAAGATGCACAAAGTGATGAATTTTTCTACATTGTAGCTGATAAATGTACAGAATGTCAAGGTTTCCATGATGAGCCTCAATGTGTTTCTGTTTGTCCTGTTGATTCTATTCACGTAAGTGAAGAGCATCCAGAAACGGAAGAGTTATTGCTTAGCAAAAAAGCATGCATGCACGGATAATCACAAAAGCATAAAAAACGAAAGCCGTTTTGGAATATCCAAAACGGCTTTTTTTATGCTTTTATGATTCGCATGATGGATAAGTGAAATTTTGCTTCGGTCTTAGGCCACCTACCTTCTGCTCATTAATGTTTATGATTATGTTCTTTTGGAGGTAACATTTCTAAAGTACCTGATAGGGCTTTTTCAATTACCTCATCAATCTCCACAAAATCTGTCATGATAGCTTGAATCCCTTTACTTTTCATCTTAATAGGAAACCCAGCACCCATATCTCCGGTAATAATCACATCCATATCAAACAATTCATGATGTCCTTCCGGGTTTGGTCCATGAAAATGATTATGAAGCATCATTTCAGGATCAAGCTCCAATAACTCTTTACTTAAAATCTCTTTTTCTTTATTAATATCGAAGATGTAAAAACGGGTACATTTACCAGCGTGACCACTAACCGTTCTTCTATTTTGACTTGTTATAGCTATTTTCATTTGTCTAATTTTATTATTCAGGACAAAATTACGCTTAACCAAAACCGTGATAAATGAGAAATGTCACATTCCACCATTTCTTCTAAAGGAAAGAAGTATGAACCAAAACAAAAATGAACTTGGGTTAATTAAACACCTAAAACCAACAAAAAAATTACAAAGTACATACGCATAAGTATTTGTTTATTTATCTATGCAGCAAACAAGTACATTATGAGCGAAGAATTTACTGATTTGAATATTGCGTTTAGTCAAGACAACCTTTTATTATTAAACATGGCAATTGCCTTCATTATGTTTGGAGTTGCCTTGGGAATTAAAAAAGCAGAGTTTATAGAAATTACCAAAAACCCTAAGTCCGTTTTCTTTGGTGTATTAAGCCAATTTGTGCTATTACCTCTATTCACATTTTTGCTCATCATGATTATTCAACCCTTGCCAGAACTAGCTTTAGGAATGATGTTGGTTGCTGCTTCACCGGGTGGGAATGTATCTAATTTCTTTTCGCAACAATCGGGTGGTAATATTGCCTTATCTGTTAGCTTAACGGGTATTGCAACCATTGGCTCTGTATTTATGACCCCTTTTAATTTTGAGTTTTACGGGAGCTTATATTTAGATAAAGAGAATATTCAAAAAATCACCATTGAATTTTGGCCGATGTTTAAAATGGTCTTTACCATTCTAATTGTTCCTTTAGTTGGGGGATTGATATTCGTAAGTAAATTTCCAAAAGCAACCACAAAAATTATTCAACCCATTCGTAAAATCTCTTTCTTAATGCTCATTGCATTTATGGTGATTGCATTTTCAAAGAACGTGGAAGTTTTCACCGCTTATTACAAATACATTATTGTTTTGGTGCTGCTTCATAATGTCATTTCATTTGGCGTAGGTTACTTTACTGGAAGATTAGCTAAGCTACCTCTTAAGGATGTTATTACACTCACCATTGAGACAGGTATTCAAAACTCTGGACTATCATTGGTATTAATATTTACTCTTTTTGATGGCAACGGTGGAATGGCCTTATTAGCCGCTTGGTGGGGTATTTGGCATATCATTTCTGGAAGTACAATTTCTTTTTTCTTTAAGCGAATGAATAAAAAAACTGTTTAGTTTTGTCACATGCTTCAAAAGACGTTTGTTTTTCTTTTAATCTCGTACATTCGTTTGGGATTAAAGTTTTTTTTCAGGAAATTTGACCATGCAGAACAAGATGAATCTGCTCATGAAGGTTCCGTAATATACGCTGCTACCCATCAAAATGCATTTATGGATGCATTGGCAATAGTAATGACTCAACCTAGAGTTTCCTATTTTCTTACCATGGCTAAAGTTTTTCAATCAAAAATTGGAAACGCATTTTTTAGCTATTTGTATATGCTTCCTATTTACAGAGAAAGAGACGGAATGCACACCATTGTTAAGAATAAAGAAATATTTACAAAGTGTATTGATATTCTACTCAAAGGAGACCAACCCCTTACTATTTTTCCAGAAGGGAACCATAACCTGCGTAGATCGGTTAGACCTTTACAAAAGGGAATAGCGCGTATCGCATTTGGGGTACTGGATAAAAACCCAGATTTAGACTTGAAAATTGTACCCGTAGGATTAAATTATAGTGCGCATAAAAGAACGAGGTCTGATTTGTTTGTTTACTACGGAGAACCCATCCGTGTCCAAGATTTTTATGCCTCCTACTTAGAAAACAACAATAAAGGATTTCTGGAATTAGTGGCAGAGCTAGACAAACGTTTACGCACATTAACCATTGATATGCCAAGAGGACTGAAGTATCACAAGGTTTCTAAAGTTTGGTTAGAGAATGCCAGTGGAACAACAGACCTTCACTACAATTACACCCAAAATCAAAAATTACTAAACGCTATTCTTGACGAAACACCGCTACCCGAAAAAAAGGTTTCAGATACGCCTAAATTTCTGAAAATATTGTTTTCACCTTTTGGGTTACTTATTTATATCAATAATTTTATTTCTATTAGATTTGTTCAAACACTCACAAAAAAATTAGCTGACGACCCCGCTTTTGAAGCTTCAATGAAGTTGGTCTTCAGCATGTTTGCATCTGTCTTCGTATACCTTTTACAAGCAGTTGTGCTGCTGACTTTTACTAACATTTGGATAGGCTTAGGTTACTTTCTTTCCATTCCTTTGATTAATTTCATATTCTTAAAAATCTACAAAAATTCTTTTGTAATTGAATAAAGAGTATGTTTTAAAATTACTAGGTTCGATGAAATTTTCAAATCGGATTTCAATTTTAATTTATGACTTTAGGAACTTGGTACTCTACTATTTTTGCTCGGATTTACGATCCGTTTATGCATAAAGTGGAAGAAAAAATATTTGCGCATAAACGCCACTCCTTACTTCATCAACTGAGTGGTCAAATTCTGGATGTTGGTTCTGGTACGGGCGCTAATTTCGCTCACTTTTCTAACCAAGCTAAAGTTACGGCACTAGAGCCTAATAAGAAAATGATGGTTTTTGCTCAGGCTAAGCTACCGGTAGAAGCGGAAATTAAATTAGTTTTAGGTGGGATTGGGAATAGCGTCACAGATTTTGAAGAAAACGCCTTTGACTACATTGTTTCAACCCTTGTTCTTTGTACTATACCAAACCCAGAACTGGCATTTACACATTTTAAGAAATGGCTAAAACCCAACGGCAAATTGATTCTTATTGAGCATATTCGCTCTCACAATCATGTTACTGGAATTGCACAAGATGTAATAAACCCTTTCTGGAAACTTGCTGCTGATGGATGCAATCTAAACAGAAATACAGACCAAATGGTAAAAGATGCAGGGTTTGAAGTACGCAGCGAAAACTACTTTCACGTAGGGTTTAAATGGTTTGAAGGCACGTATCAAATAGCCAACAGTAAGGGTTAATATTCTTCCCAGCCATCATATTTATGCTGCTTAATAAAGTACGTGTATTTCCTCTTCACATAAATAATAAAATCGTATTGCGATGAATTCTTTAAAAACGAATCAGAAACATCTAAGTATTCGATAAACTCATCAAATTGATCATCGTCTAAATCAATGATATTATAGTCCACGTACTGTTTAAACAACTCCTTTAAAAGGTCTCTTCTTCGGGCATCATTTATTAACTGAATAGCCAAACGCTTTTGTTTCGCATGGCGGTTATAAGTCTCATATAAAGCCGTGATAGGACTTGTTAATGGATCAGCGATACCGGTTAATCGGTAATCACTTTCATCGTACCCCAGTTTTTCAATGTCTTTGTAAATCCTACGTAAATCTCTAGGGGCTAAAACGGTTATTTGTTTTAGGTAATATTCTAACTGTTTTAAGTACACATCTACATAAATAGTGTCTTTTATAGTGGAGTCAGTGACACAAATTTTTGCCGTAAAGTACCCTATTGAACCAATCAATATCGTGTCTGTTCTATTCACACGAATTAAATAAGTCCCATTTGGGTTTCCAAAATTACCTGTTTGATTTTCTTGACTCACTACAAATAGGGTTAGTAAATCAGTCGTTTTATTCATTCCATAGACCTGTCCTTTCACTACTACCTTACTGGATTGGCTATACACCAAGCTTCCAGCAAAGAGGAAAGTCATCAACAAAACGAAATGGAATCTATATTTCACCACGGTTCAAATATAGGCCCCTTAACTCTGTTATTTCTAAAAAATAAAAAGAGATTAACATAGTTTTCAATTTCTATATAATTATAATTTTGCCATCCTTAAAAAAGCAATAAATTATGTGGTTTTCATACATTACTAGAATTATCTTATCGGCACTATTATTCGTATTTTCAGTTTATGAATTTTGGGATGGTGAAATAGGTAATGGGATCTTTATTTTATTGATTATGATCGTTTCTATCATTACCATCTGGTTTAATGAGGTGATGCTTATGGTTTTCCTAGCGGTAAGAAAAGGAAATTTTGACAAAGCAGAAAAACGATTAGACTTAATTAAACAACCAGAAGTAATGGTTGCCGGTCAAGAAGCATACTACTACTTAATGCGTGGAATGATTTTGATTCAAAAAAATCAAATGTCAAAATCTGACGCCTTCTTCAAGAAAGCATTAAACACAGGTTTGTACATGGATCATGATAAGGCCATGGCAAAATTAAACCTAGCGGCAATTGCCGGAGCAAAGAGACGAAAACGGGAAGCTCTTAACTGGTTAGCACAAGCAAAGAAAGACGATAAAAAGAAAATGCTTACTGATCAAATTAAGATGCTTAAGCAACAAATGGGTAAAATCTAAATCTAGATTACCCCATTTAAATTCACTCCATTTTTATTTTTTTAGATATCCCAAAATGTATTCCAACCATGTAGGTTGCGTATACTGGAATGTCATTTTTGTAAATACACGTATTATGTTACAATCAAATGCCACAGAAATTCAGGAGATTTCTGTAGAATCACTTTGTCAAGAGTTCGGCACCCCTCTTTATGTATATGATGCCCAAACTATTATTGATAAATACACGCTATTTAAAGATAGTTTTTCAGTAAACTCTTTGGTGATTAATTATGCCGTAAAAGCACTTTCTAACCCAAATGTTTTAAAGGTATTTAAAAAGCTAGGAGCTAATTTGGACACTGTTTCTATTCAAGAATTGCAATTAGGACTACACGCTGGCTTTGCCCCAGAAAACATTGTATTTACACCAAGTGGAGTATCTCATGAAGAGTTAGAAAATGCCATTAGTTTAGGTGTAAAGATTAATGTAGATAATATTCACACTTTAGAATATATCGGACATAAATATCCGGAATTACCAATTTGTATTCGATTCAACCCGCACGTAATGGCAGGTGGAAACGCCAATATTTCTGTAGGACATATTGATTCAAAATTTGGAATCTCTATTCACCAAATTCCGTTGGTTAAACGTATCGTAGAAACGTTGAAAATTAATGTGGAAGGGGTACACATGCATACGGGTTCTGACATTTTAGATGTAGATGTGTTTCTTCAAGCTGCCGATATTCTGTTTGATGTAGCTACGCAATTTGAAACGCTTCAATACATTGATTTTGGCTCCGGATTTAAAGTTCAATACCAAGAAAGTGACCACGAAACTGATGTGGTTGAGTTTGGAAAAGTAATGAGTGAACGCTTTAACGAGTTTGAAAAAGCATTCGGAAAACCACTAACTCTCATGTTTGAACCGGGTAAATTTATGGTGAGTGAATCTGGCTATTTCTTTGTGAAAACTAACTTGGTTAAACAAACCACGAGTACCATTTTCGCTTCGGTTGATTCAGGTTTCAATCACTTGATTAGACCCATGTTCTACAATGCACATCATGATATTTACAATGTATCTAACCCAGCAGGGAAACCTAGAATTTACACCGTTGTAGGCTACATCTGTGAATCTGACACGTTTGGCTATAACCGAAGAATTACAGAAATCAAAGAAGGAGATATTTTAGGATTCAAAAATGCCGGAGCTTATTGTTTTAGTATGGCTTCAAACTATAATTCAAGATACCGACCAGCAGAGGTTTTAATACATGATGGAGAGGCTAAGTTAATTCGTAAGAGAGAAACTATCAACGACTTGCTGGCTAATGTGCCTGATGTAGATTTATAAGAATCAAAGGGATTCAATTCAATGAACCCCTTTGATTTTTTCTTTTCTAATTACCTATTAACCACTACATTATTTTGAAAACTCTCACCCGTGTTGGTTGTTATTTTCACAATGTAATATCCACTTGGTATACTATTAACATCAATAGCAAATGCATTTGCCAAAGCATCACCTACATTTTGGGCAAATACTACCTGACCACTAACGCTAATTAATTCAACGATACAAGATTCAAAATCACCGTTATTAATAACTACGTTAACTTCGTTAGAAGCTGGATTGGGGAATACTTTCAAGTCAGGATTAATAAGCTCAGCTTCAATCTCTTCTTTAATAATTACGTTATTAGTACTTCCATTCTTATTTGCATATGTATTCGCTTTGTAACTGTTTTCACAATAACCCTCTGGTAAATCTACCTTACTCATTACCGGTAATGATTTAGGGTAATCATAAAACCAATTCGGTTTTAGCACTGTATTTTGTAACACAATCGCATCTTGATTCACATCAATATTCATTGCTTCAATAATTAAATTATAACCCTCAGTAGGGCCAACAGTTCCTATAACCTGCACATCTTCAGCTTTCACATAAATGTTATTACCAGATACATTCCATACAATATCATCAAAAGGACCTACTATATCATCAATAATAATGGTACCAGGTTCATAGGTAGCCCAATTACCTGTTAATATATTACTTCCACCATCAGTTTGAATCGTGCTTGAAAAATTATTGGTTTCATTAAACTGGTATAAATTGTAAGTGAAAACTTGAAAAGTATTTACTTGTTCATCGTTAGAACCTTTTTGATTAAAATAAAAATCACCTGCTATTTTAAAATCGACCTTTAAAATAGCATTTTCAATGTTCTGGTTGTTAGGAAGCCCATAATAATTAAAATCCCAGACTGACATTAAATTTAATTGAAAGATTACATTTTTTATATCTTCAAGATTGTAAAAATTTGAAACAAATTGAGAAATCAAATATCCAGATTCAGAATCAATATAGCGGTGATTTAATTCAAAGTTTCCATAATTCATGGGTACCTGATTAAAAATAGACTCCTTATCAAACGCTTTACTACTAATTTCAATCACCACTGCTCCATTAATTTTAGTTTTCTTTAAATCAAAGTCTAGCGCTGGATTAAGGGCATAGCTAATATCCTTTAACTGTAAAACAATCCGTGGATTGAATTTAGGATCCGAATCAGGTTCAAAAGTACTTACATCAAAAATAGGGGTTTTTAGCAATGCAAATAACCCAAAAACTTGATTGTACGTTGGAAAATTTTGTCCAGTTATCCCGTTTGGAGATTTCATTGATCCAGGCACAATCAGGGCTGTTGATTTTTGCTCCTTAATATCTGTGATTGAACCCTTAATTTTCCCTTCTGTAAAAGTAGCTACTGGCATTTGGGGAGGCATAGGCTTCTCTTTTACTCCAAACATTCCACTAATAAAATCAGACTCTTGCGCTAATACATTTTTTGCAGCACCCTCAATTGAGCTTGCCCAATTTGCGGCCCGAGTCGTATCTCGAGGAAGGAGAACTTTATTATTGCTTAATTTGATTATTTAGCAAAAAATCTCTCAACAAAACCGTTTGAGGAACAATTAAACCAACAACTCCACTAGCCACCCCTTCTGTCAAAGCATTAATCACTTCAATTTTCCGTTGGTTTTTTTCACTATTATAATCTTCTAATTCATTATTATACTTTGTCAATGCATCATCATAAGCGATTTCTAAATGACGCATTGTTGGATAGAGTATATTACCAGCCTCAGCGGGAGAACCATCTTCTTTAAACATATTCTGAAAAAAATTCCAATAATCTTGATTGAGGTCAGCTAGGCCTTTTTCTAATTCAATAGTTCGAATATTTAGATTCACTTCAGAATTTGAAGTATATCTAAACTTCAAAAACATGCTACTAGAAAATTCACATTGACACACATCGTAACCCAATTGAAATTCTGCCACAAACCACTCATTGGCACTATTGATTCTTTGCATTCTAGCTCCTTTTAATTTCACCACCTTAGTCGTTTCATTTAGAGGCCTATCAATACCCTCGGCATGACGAAAAATCCCAGAAACGGTTTCGGTAACAACATTAGCATCTGGAAACTCTAAACTCACCGTCACGTTTTGCCAATTATTAGCATCATCACCCCACGCACTAAAAAACACTCTCATCAAGCCCGTATACCGATTGTACAAGACCACATAAGGAGAGTTATTCGCAATAGGCTGCTCAGATTCCGTATCCCAATACTTATTCGGATCAGTTTTCATATCCAAGGTTGTTCCATTGGGAAGGATTCCAATATTTAAATACAATAACTCCCAACCATCTTCCCAATGCCAATCCTTTTCCTCATCACTCAAAAAATGAATATTAGGATCAGGATTAAAAATTAAGTGCTCCATTTCAGTATTAAGATTAGAAAAAAACCACGGCATTATTATATCATTACCACTTCGTAAAAATGCAGAATTCCAATTTTGCTCCTTTGGAATAGTCACTTGATTTCCAGGATACCAAGAAAACCCTGTATTAATATAACTACCCACATCATAAGGATACCACATCTTCCATTCTTCGTTTACCGGATTTTCTGGGTTAGTACTAATTTCTCTAATTAATGTTCCACAACCATCTGTTTTTTCTTGAGCGCCAACATACCTAATATTAAGCAGTAAAACGCCTAATATTAGTACAATAATATTTTTCATAGTTATTCTTTTGAGTTAAAAATTATGGTAGTTTTCTACCTGTGAATTTATGCCAAAGGGTATCGGGCATTTTATTATAATCGCTATTTCTTACTCGATAATGCATTAGGATGTTTCCGTTTTCTAAAATCTCAATATCTCCATCTGTGTTACCCATAAACACACCTCCAGAGTTTACTTTTCCAGATTCTCCATATGGATCAAACTGATTTAAAAATGGATAGGCATCTGACATGGTATCTCCCAAATTATGAAAGTTCACCGTCATAAAAAACTGCTTTGTCCAATCATCATAAAACTCCTCAACGATTTCACCGCTAACCATTTCACAGCGATAAAAACCTAATTCAAAACTATCCGTTTCATTATCAATTAAGCCTCTAAACCTACCGTAAGTACCTAATTCATCCCATCTTTTAATTAAATAAAAGGATTGAAC
>CAXMPG010000013.1:0-22031 GCA_964195485.1 uncultured Desulfobacterales bacterium | reverse complement strand
TGAACTAAATGTCCACACCACGCATAAGCAATATCTTCATGTCCCGTTTTTAGTTTCAAATACTTACCAATTTCTTCCACCATTTCTTCCCATTGCTGGTTGTATTGTTGGTCTCCATAAGCTACTAGCAAAACTCCTTCGTTAGCTGCATCAGTACTTAAGGCCATTACTCTACGAGCTACATTCTTTTTTAAAATAGAAGAATAATCTAATGGTGGAGCAATGGTAACTCTAGCTTTGGCGCGATACACTTCAATCTTTTCTTTCTTTAATTGCTCCTTGATTTTTGGATCAGAACTTAATCCTACAATTACTGGAATATCATGAGAATAATGCGAACTAACCGTTAGAAACACGGGTACCACAACCACTTCGTCATACCCTTCTTCATCAAACTCTTTCATGCGGGTGGCTATAGATGGTTCGGTATACTCCATAAATGCCGTACGGACATCAGAAATTTTTGGATTAGCCATTAGCTCAACCTCTATTTGCTTTTCGATTTCTAGTAATTGGTTTCTCCAAGATTCTGCAACAGAACCATGATTTACGATTAATATACCAATTTTCTTATCTTTAGATTTCACAACCTCTTTATTAGAAGGCTCTCCGCAACTAATTACAGCAATAGCTAGTAGGATTATAGATACAATTTTTCTCATGTCTTATTTAGATTGATTTTAAATAACGACAAAAGTGTGACATAGGTTAAATGTCAACAATACCTATAAATGGGTATATATTAGGGCACTTTTAAGAATAATGAAAACCTACCTCCTCCGCAAATCATCCATTAATTCAGCCACTTTAACTTGGAGTTTGAAAACATAAATCAAGGTGTTTAATCTACTACGAGAGAATTCACTACCAGTAGCCACCAACCTAAAGCCCATACCGCCACCAACAGAGAAGTATTTCAACACATCTACCATTCCGGTCATATAGGGCTCATAAACCAACACGAAGCTACTATTAGCGGTTTGTCGGTCACCATTTGCATCAATGTACCGATCCCAAGATCGACCCCCACCTACAGAAGCATAAATACTCATTGAAAAGGGTTTGATTTGGTAAAAGGTGTACTCCCCATATACCACTCCGTAATGAAAGAAATAATCTGCATTAACCTGTTGATCGGAAATTGAAATGGGGTGCTGAATTTCTTTTCTTAACCAACTATACCCTAATCCTGTCTTGAAAGTTTTGTTATAATCTAAGCCCACTCGAACGCCACTAATCATAGCCCATTCATTGGCAAAAAAGGAGTTCCGTGATTCCAGCTTAAACTCCATACGGGGTTTGTGTTGAAGGCTCGTTTGAATGGTATCAAAAAATTGCGCATTAGAATGAAAGGAGATGAGAAAAAATCCCAAAACGAAAAAGCCCTTGCACAATGGCAAGGGCTTCATAATACCCAAAAGGGCAATTTTTTTAGTGTTCTCCATCCACTTCACCGTCTTCCAAAGGTACGGTTTGTGGCACAAAGTCTTCTGGTTTTCCAGGCTTAGAATAATCATACGGCCATCTATGTACCACTGGTAAATCTCCATGCCAGTTTCCGTGAATGTGTTCTACAGGTGTAGTCCACTCTAACGTGTTAGATCTCCATGGATTTTGTGGCGCTCTTGGTCCTCTAAAAATCGAGTAAAAGAAGTTAAAGAAGAATATGAACTGTGCTAAAGAAGCAATAATTGCAAATACAGTCATCAATACATTCATATCAATAAATGAATCAAATAACGGGAATTCAGAATTCGTGTAATAACGTCTTGGTACTCCAGCTAATCCTAAAAAGTGCATTGGGAAAAATACTCCGTATCCGGAAACCAAAGTCAACCAGAAATGCAGTATCCCTAATTTCTGGTTTAACATTCTACCAAACATTTTCGGGAACCAGTGATATACTCCAGCAAACATCGCATTCACTGCAGAGAATCCCATTACAATATGGAAGTGAGCTACTACGAAATACGTATCGTGCACCGTAATATCTAATGCAGAATCTGCTAAAACAATTCCTGTTAAACCACCTGAAATAAACGTAGAAACCATTCCAATAGAGAACATCATTGCTGGTGTAAACTGAATATTTGCTTTGTATAGCGTGGTGATATAGTTAAATACTTTTACTGCCGATGGAATAGCAATCAATAACGTTGTAAATGTAAATACACTACCTAAGAATGGGTCCATACCTGTAATAAACATGTGGCGTCCCCAAACAATAAACGACAAGAATGCAATGGCAAGAATAGAACCAATCATCGCTTTATAACCAAAAATTGGCTTACGTGCGTTGGTGGCAATAATTTCAGATGTTAATCCTAATGCCGGTAGTAAAATGATATAAACCTCTGGGTGACCTAAGAACCAGAAAAGGTGCTCAAAAAGAATTGGAGAACCTCCGCTATAATCCAGTGCTTCCCCAGCAATAAAGATATCAGATAAGTAAAATGATGTTCCAAAACTTCTATCAAACAAGAGTAGTAAAGCTGCTGATAATAGAACTGGAAATGATAACAAACCAAGAATTGCGGTTACTAATAACGCCCAAATTGTTAATGGTAAACGCGTCATTGATAATCCAGTGGTACGTAAATTCACAATAGTTACAATGTAATTCAAACCACCAATCATTGCCGAAGCAATAAACAAAGTCATACTCACCAACCAAAGTGTCATTCCTAATCCAGAACCAGGCATGGCTTGCGGTAAAGCACTTAAAGGAGGATAAACCGTCCAACCCGCTGAAGCAGGTCCTGTCTCCACAAATAAGGAAGCCAGCATAATAATAGACGAAAGTGCAAATAACCAATATGAAAGCATGTTCATAAAGCCAGAAGCCATATCACGTGCACCAATTTGGTAAGGAATTAAAAGATTTGCAAATGTTCCACTTAAACCAGCTGTAAGAAGGAAGAAAACCATAATAGTTCCATGAATAGTTCCTAAAGCCAAATACATGTTAGGATCCATAACTCCGTCAGGAGCCCATTTATCACCTAAGAAGAAATTTATGATAGCAAATCCTTCTCCTGGCCATGCAATTTGGATTCTAAAAAGAACCGACATTATCATACCAACGGTAGCCATAAACATTCCAGTAATCAGGAATTGTTTGGCAATCATTTTATGATCATGACTAAAAACGTATTTACTAATAAACGTTTCGTGGTGATGATCTGCTGCGTGCGCTGTACTGCTCATATTAATATTATTTAAGATTTTGAGCTAAAGATTTATCTGACTCAGTAATTCCTAAAGCGGCCATTAACTTTGCGTTAAAAGTGCCTTGCTCTGCAATCCATTTTTCGTAATCTTCTGGAGTATCAACAACGATATCCATTTGCATGTTATAATGTGCTGCTCCACAGATCTTGTTACATAATAACAAGTAGTTAAATTCAGGGTTACCCGTTTTTCTACGCATATCTGCGGTAGTAATAGTTGGAATAAAACGCATTCTAGTAATCATTCCAGGTACACAGTTCATTTGCGCTCTAAAATGAGGCATAAATGCACTGTGAATAACATCTTGCGAACGCATTTGAATATTCACTTGACGTCCAAGTGGAATATGCATTTCAACTTTCACCAATTTATCATCTTTACCTGCTCCTTTAGCCAATTCATTGTTACGTTTAAAGGCATGAATTTTTGAAAGTTGCGATTCTTTATGATGAATAGCTGCCAATTTTTCTGATTCTCTCAAACCATCTTTTGGTACATGCTTTAACTCTTCGTTTAACTCATCGATTTGCGCATTTAACTCTTCAATTCGAATTGAAATAGTATTCTTAGTAACCAAACCTAAAGGATTGGTAGTATTAATGAAGTTGAAGTTTGCTTTCCCCAGTTGATCATCATCGCCAGCATATCTTGCTGTCCAATCAAATTGTTTCGCATAAAGCTCAATATTCACTGCATCTTCTGCAACATCACCTGTATACTCATCCCATGTTTTTAATCCGTAGATAATAAGTACGGCTAAAACAGCAGCTGGAACAACGGTCCAAACCATTTCCAGTTTGTTATTATGGGTAATGAAAGTCGCTTTTGAACCTGGACGTGCATAATATTTAATTATAAATACTACGAGCACAATGTGCGTAATAGCAAATGCAATAAATAGAATAACCCAGTTTAAGTCTAATAAGAAATCAATACTTGCGCCATGCACGGAAGCCGCTTCTGGCAACATTACTGGACCCCATCTATCTACAACCCATGCAAACAATGCAAAGTACCAAATCATAAAAGCCAACCAAGAGAACGCTCTAAATTTGTTTTCACTCCATGAAACTTTCGATTGATCATTCCCGCTTAATTTTGACGTTAATTCAAATACGCGAACAATTTGAATAATTAACACTATAGCTAAAATAGCTGCAAAGCCCATTAAAAAGCCCATATTGATTGATTTGGTTTATTAAACAATTCTTTTGTTCAACTGAATTTTTCAGTTGAACTTAACAATATAAAACACCAAGCCGATTGAAACTTGGTGTTTTATATTATCAAATTTAGTTGATATGGTGATGTGTACTTTCGTTGAGTAACGGATGATTTTTAACCATCAGTGGTGCTTTTGCAAGCTCCCTAAACACAACAAATAAGAACAGGCCTAAATAACCTAACATCATTCCCAATTCAATAATTCCTATTTGACCATCTGCTTTCATTGCTCCAGGAGTAATTAAAAAATAGATGTCCATCCAGTGCCCAAAGAAAATAATTACAGATACAACGGCAAGGATATTTCTACTTCTTTTTGTCGTTTTAGACATTAAGAACAACATCGGAATAATAAAGTTAATTAGCACCATTCCCCAGAACGTTAAACTGTAGTCGTTAATTCTAGGAATATAGTAAGTTACTTCCTCCGGAATATTCGCATACCAAATCAACATGAATTGACTGAAGAATAAATAGGTCCATAAAAAAGAAATACCAAAAATGAACTTTCCTAAATCATGAATATGACTAGCATTTACTTCTTTCAAGTATCCTTTACTCATTAAATAATGGGTAATTAAGAATACCATCACCATTCCGCTGATCCACATTCCAGAGAATACGTACCATCCATATAAGGTAGAGAACCAATGCGCATCAATTGACATTAACCAATCCCAAGATGCAACTACTGAGCTATAAGCAAAGAAAACTAAGAATAAAGCAGAAGTCACCATACTTGCAGTGTAGATTTTTGTTCCGCCTTCTTCATCTTCTTTCAAAGATTTTCTTCTGTAGATGTAAGTAAAAATCGTCCAACCACCTAACATTACAATTGCTCTTCCCCACCAGAATGGTAAGTTTAAGTATGGTTCTTTGTGTGCAATTAACGCATCATAATGAGAACTGTTAGGATCAGTAATACCTTCTGCCATCCAGTGGTAAATATGATTCCAATGTAAACTAGACGCAATGAATACAATTATTAATGTTAATGCTCCAATTGGAACATATAAACTAACCGCTTCAAAAACACGTTTTAAAACTACAATCCAACCTGATTGAGAAGCAGAGTTAATAGCTATGAATACGGTACCCATCAATGCAGTACTGAAAAAGAACCACCCATTAATTAATGCGCTAGTCCATATACGATGACCACTGATATCGCTATCCAATACTCCGTAAAGTATAGTTGCAACGCCAATCAGAATCAGTCCGACAAAAATCTTTTTGGATTTATCTGTAAATGTGAATTGGTCCATTATCTAAAGTTTCTTTTGTTATTAATCTTCAAACTAACTATTAATGAGCAGCAACAGCTTCAATTACTTCTTCTGCTGGCATTTCTTCTGCTGGAGTTTCCTCTGGTTTATCCGCATACAAAGCAGCAACATCATGTCCCTGTAATTTTTGTACATAGAAAACAAGTTTCCATCTATCCTCTTGAGAAATTTGAGAGGAGTGAGAACCCATCATGTTTTTTCCGTAAGTAATAGAATAGAAGATTTTTCCGGCTGGCAAATCTTTAATCGCTGCATCATATGCTGGTGGTGGTGGGTATTCAGAATTCCCAATAACACCTCCGTCACCTTTACCCGTTTTACCGTGGCAATGAGAACACATTTTACCGTAAATGACTTTACCTTCTTTCAACGTTTCCGCACTGTATGGAAGTGGATTTTTCAAATCTGCTGCCATTGCATATCCTTCGTTAGACTCAGGAATCATGAAAGGCATAAAACCTCTAGGAATACTTCCTACTGCGGGTAAACGCATTACCATACTATCTTTAGCATACTCATCTTCTTGAAGCATATTTGGCTCAAGTGCACGAGAACGATACATGTCAGGCATGTATTCCACCCCTGGAGAATTAGGATCTGAGGTACAAGAATGTAAACTCAATCCAATAAGACCGATGAATAAAGCGCCAGATACTTTCTTAGCTAAATTCATAATATTTAAATCGTTTCTTTTCATTTCTCTCGATTATAGGAATTTCACGATTCTCTCTTTTTCAAAAACAGCAACTGTTCCTGACTCTGCAATCAATTCTTCGATTTGCTCTTTAGAGAAATTAGTATTTTCTTTTTCTGCAATTTCAATTGCAAAGTGATCATCCGTTGTTCTTGGATGTGGATTTCTAGCTGGTAGTCCAGGTAATGTCATATTACGGAAGAAATACGTGATAGCCATACCATGACCCGCACATAAAACCGTGAATTCAAACATAATTGGAACAAACGCAGGTAAGTTTTGATAAAAACTGAAGTTTGGTTTTCCACCAATATTCAAAGGCCAATCCATAATCATCATATAGTTAATGGTGATAATAGATAAAGTAAGTCCTGTCAATCCGTAAATAAAAGCTGCAATCGCAATTCTGGTCCATTTCATGCCTAGAACATCCTCTAAACCGTGAATAGGAAATGGAGAATATGCATCGCGTACATGAACTCCTTTGGATTGTAGCTGCTTGATGCCGGCTATCATTAAGTCGTCATCGTTATACATTCCGTATATAAATTTCTCTTTAGTCATTTTTCTAACTTTAACTACTTAATATTAATGTCCGGTATCTTTTCCGCGATATGCTTCGCCTGAAGATTTCAAAATAGATTTCAACTCATTCAATGCAAGTACCGGGAAGAATCTTGTAAACCCTAAGAAGAGTGTAAAGAAGATTCCGATAGTTCCTAAGTAAATTCCTATATCCACAAATGTTGGGTGGAACATAGACCAGTTTGAAGGAATGTAATCACGGTGAAGTGAGGTTACAATAATTACGAAACGTTCGAACCACATACCAATATTTACAATAATTGATAAGAAGAAGGAGAACGTTAAACTTGTTCTTAATTTTTTGAACCAGAATAACTGCGGTGAAACCACATTTGCGGTCATCATGATAAAGTATGCCCACCAGTAAGGTCCGGTTGCTCTATTCAAGAATGCGTATCCTTCATATTCAACACCTGAATACCAAGAGATAAATAACTCTGATAAGTAAGCTACCCCTACAATTGAACCCGTTACCGTAATAATACGGTTCATCATTTCAATGTGTTGGATAGTAATGTATTTTTCGTAGTGAAGTACTTTTCTAATTACAAGTAATAAGGTTTGTACCATTGCAAATCCTGAGAATACCGCCCCTGCAACAAAGTATGGAGGGAAGATGGTCGTATGCCATCCTGGTATTACTGAAGTAGCAAAATCCATTGATACAATAGAGTGTACAGAGAATACTAATGGAGTTGCTAAACCTGCAAGTACCAAAGAAACTTCTTCGAAACGAATCCATGCCATAGCATTACCTGTCCAACCGAAACTTAACATAGAGTATACCTTTTTAGCAATTGGGCCTTTAGCTCTATCACGTATGGTAGCAAAATCAGGAATAAGGCCAATGTACCAGAATACAAATGAAACAGAGAAGTACGTTGAAATGGCAAATACATCCCATAAAAGAGGGGAGTTAAAGTTTACCCATAAAGAACCAAATTGATTTGGTATTGGAAAAACAAAATACGCTAACCAAATTCTTCCCATGTGAATACCTGGGAAAAGTGCTGCCATAATTACAGCGAAAATGGTCATTGCCTCAGCAGAACGGTTAATTGCCATTCTCCATTTTTGACGGAACAGTAATAATACTGCCGAAATCAATGTTCCAGCGTGACCAATACCTACCCACCAAACAAAGTTGGTAATATCCCAAGCCCAATCAATGGTGTTGTTTAGACCCCAAACGCCAATACCACGTCCAATAGTATACAGTATCATTCCGGTGCCCCATATTGCAAGTACTACTGCAACACTAAATAAAAGCCACCATAATTTACCGGCCTTACCTTCAATGGGACGACATACGTCTTCGGTAATACTGTGATAAGTAACGTCCTTACCAAGAATTAACGGCTCTCTAACCTCTGCTTCCTTAACCATTCGGTTTTATTTTAATCTAATAAAAAATCTTATTAATGTCCTGCGTGTTCTTCTGAGTGAGAATCAGATTCACTTGCGTGAGCATCTTCTCCATGTGCTTCTTCAGCATGGTCTTCATGATCTCCATGAGTTCCATGTCCTAAACCAACAGGAATACGTTCCCCGTCAATATTTCTCACTTTCGTTAAATAGAACACATTTGGTTGCGTTCCTACTTCTTCTAATAAGTGGTATGATCTTTCGTCTTCAGAAACTTCTTTCACTTTAGTTTCGCTATCGTTCAAGTCACCAAACTGAATTGCGCTTGTAGGACAAACAGATGAACATGCACTAACAACTTCTCCATCAGCAACAGGTCTTCCTTCTTTCTTAGCGTCTAATTTCCCTGACTGGATACGTTGCACACAGAAGCTACATTTTTCCATAACACCACGTGCTCTAACCACAACATCTGGGTTTAGAACCATACGAGCTAAATCATTAACCGCTGGATTTACATCGGTAAATTTAGAATCACCTACATAATTGAACCAGTTAAATCTACGCACTTTATACGGACAGTTATTCGCACAATATCTTGTACCAATACATCTGTTATAAGTCATTTGATTTAAACCCTCGTTACTGTGAGTAGTTGCCGCTACTGGACAAACAGTTTCACATGGAGCGTGGTTACATTGTTGACACATTACAGGTTGATGAACAGCCTCTGGGTACACCGATGGCGCTTCCATTTGCTTGTACATTGCAATTTTACCTGTTTCGCCTGGATCAGTCATACTCATATCAGATGAGAAGTAACGATCTACTCTCAACCATGACATAATACGGTTTCTTCTAACCTCATCCTTACCAACAACAGGAACGTTGTTTTCAGCATGACAAGAAGTAACACACGCGTTACAACCAATACACTTACTCAAATCAATAGTCATTCCCCAACGGTGTCCGTTAGCGATGTCTTGAGCAGCCCATAAATCTAATTTTTCTACCTTCTGAGTAATGCCATAAGCATCCACAACAGTAGGGTCTGGATTGTAAACATTCTTACCTTTAATAAAAGTAGATAATGAAGTTTCGTTTACAATTTTACGATCCATCTCTGTAAAGTGCGTTTGCGCTAAACCGATTGGATATTCTTTTTCTTCTGCTAATTCAATAATCACGTTATCCACGTAATAGTTGAAGTTACCACCTTTGGTAGATACCGCTCCGAAAAGATTAGCTCCAACGGTTTTTGTAACACCATCAGCAGCTAACATATCACCTTGCTCTACTACTTTACCTGCTTTAGTTCTACCATAACCAAGAGATATAGACACTGTGCCTACTCTTTGACCTGGAGTTGAAATAACGGGTAATTTAACCGTAGAACCTCCTACAGTAACGTTTACCAATGAAGCGGGTAAATGTTGTCCGTAATTAGTGTTGTATCCGTTTTCACGACAATCAGCGGGGTTCATAGCTACGTAATTATCCCAAGTAACTTTGGTAATAACGTTTGGCAACTCTTGTAACCAAGGATTGTTTGCTTGATTACCAATACCCATGTTGGTTTCGGTATAAAGCTCAGCAACAATTCCTGTTGCTTTTGAATTCTTAACTACTGCTGATGCTGATGCACTTGCTGAAGTTGGAATAATTGCTTCTAATGTTTGCGCTACTGGAGCAGGAGTATAATGAATAAAACCATCGTGAACAGTGTTATTCCATAACTCATCAAACGTGCTATAATCTTTTTGTAAAGGTAGAATTGTAGTATTCCAATTCTCACGCATGAAATCATAAAAGCTAGTTTTAACTTTTACAAATCTCAAGATACTTTCTTGAGCTTGACGTGTTCCTTGTTGTGTTTTGCTTTTTGAAAATAATGGGCGAATTACCGGTTGGGCAATAAAGGCTGCTCCATCCACAGGAATAAAATCATTCCAGTTTTCAAAATAATGATTGTCTGGTGCAAGAATGGTTGTTACACTTCCAGTTTCATCCGCAACTCCTGAGAAAGAAACCGAAGTTTCCACTTTCGCTAGGGCACCTGCAAAGTCTAAACTTGCTGGAGCTGAATATACCGGGTTTACACCATAAACAAATAAGGTATCAACTGAACCAGATTTCATTTCCTTAACCAAATCCATAAAGTCAACATCGTTGGCTTTACGGATATTTAAAGGGGTATCAATATTAATAGTCTTTCCGTAAGAACCAATCATTTGGTTAATACCGTTCACTAATTCTTGTGTTGCCACATCATTTGAACCAGAAACAACTAATGATTTACCTTTATTAGCCACTAAATCTTTAGCTGCAGAATTAATTTTGTTAGCAACGTCATTGTCGTCATCTAACTTACCACCTTTAACAGATGCGTTTCCAGTAGCTTTCGCAACAGCGTTATATAAGTCAATAACGGCTAAACCAATTTCATTAGGTTTAACAGCACCTCTAATATCCGCGTTTGTTCCTGTTAAAGAGAAATTAGCCTCAAACTGATAGTGACGAGACATTTTTCCTTCTTCTGGTGATCTATGCATTCCGTAACCGGTAGCATACTGAGAAGAGTTTAACCAGGTAGACAAGAAGTCAGCACCAAAACTTACAATAATGTTCGCTTTACGGAATAAGTAGTGAGGAACCACTGCTTTACCAAAAGTGTTTTTATTTGCTGTAACGATACCTGATGAAGAACTTTCATCGTACGTAACATGTTTAAAATCTACGGGAGATTCTTCTGAACCTAACTTAGAAGCAAATACATCAATAGCAGCTTGTGTAGATGGAGAGATAATAGAGTTAGATAAAATTCTAACTTTCTTAGCAGAACCTAAACTGGCTTTAACCGCCTTGTCCACTTTACTCCATTTAGCGTCTTCACCCTTAATTCTCGGATTTCTAACTCTTGCAGCATCGTACAAACCTAATAATGATGAATTAACACGTGTGTTAACACCACCTTGGGTCATACTATATTTCTTATTTCCTTCAATATGAATTGGACGACCCTCTCTCGTTTTTATTAAAATAGGAGCGAAATCGAATCCGTCATAGTACGCAGAAGCGTAATAATTAGCAACACCTGCAGTTACTTCTTCAGGTTTGATAACATAAGGAATGGATTTCATAACCGGAGTCTCACATGCGGCTAAAGTAGCTGCGGTAACACTGAATCCGACAAACTTTAAGAAATCTCTTCTTGTTGTAGAAGAATCGCTTAATTCTTGTTTTTCTAAAAACTGATCCAATGGTAACTCCTCTGAGAATTCATCGCTATTCTTTGCAGCGAACTCTTCATTGTTATCTAATTGCTCAACACTTTGCCAGTATTGTCTTGAATTACTCATAATCTATTTTTTCTCGTTATGGCCAATTATTAATAGTGGCATTTTCCACATTCAATTCCACCTGTCTGGTTTACAGTAAACGACTCTAAACCTTCTTCTTTATACTTCTCAACCAATTGATCGTGAAGTTTGTCGTAATATGGATTTCCGTTCATTTTAACTTCTGAAGTACGGTGACATTCAATACACCATCCCATAGTTAAATCATTTTCTTGATGCATAGGGTAATCAAACGTAGCCACATCACCATGACATTCAATACAATCAAGCTTACCAACAACTACGTGTTGCGAGTGATTGAAATAAACGTGATCCGGTAAGTTGTGGATTTTAGTCCATTTAATACCTTTTTGCTTTCTAGGAATATATTTTTGATTCTCAGGGTCCCATCCAGCAGCTTCATAAATCTTAGCGATTTCTTCTGTACCGTATAATTTACCTGACTCAATACCTTTATGACAGTTCATACATACATTAACTGGTGGAATACCAGATGTACGTCCTTTCTCTGCACCAAAGTGACAGTAAACACAATCAATACCGTCATCACCTGCGTGAATTTTGTGAGAAAATTTAATCGGTTGATCCGGAGCGTAACCCGTATACACACCAATACTCAACATAGGTACCCAAAGTAGGTATAACACCAAAATGAAACCAACAACACCAAGTGCTATAACAGATTTCATGTTACTGTCTCTCCACATCCCAACTTTACCAGCGGTAGATAAACCAATATCATTCACTTCACCTATAGCCGCTAAACCGTCTTCTCCTTTTAAATCGAGAAGAAGTTTTTTAAGGGTGTCTTTTACACTTATAAGAACACCAATTACGATAAGAAATACCGCAGCAAAAGCAAACAACCAAACGTTGGTGTAATCTTCTTGTTCTGCAACCTGCACTGGAGCAGCAGCAACTGCTTTCTTCTCTACTGGAGGAGCAGCGATATACCCTAGAATAGCTTCAATTTCTTCCGTATTCAATGGCATAGCTGCCATTTGCAATTCATTGTAGCTTTTAAATAAATCCTGAGCGTATGAATCGCCTGGATTATCCTTTAGGTATTGACCAGAATTTGCGATCCAAGCAATAAGATTTTCTCTATTTTCCCAGCGTTCATCAACTCCCGCAAGAGCTGGTCCAACCAGTTTTTTGTCAATCTTATGACAAGCCGCGCAATTGGCTTTAAATAATTTTTTTCCGTCTTGGGAAAACCCTGATAGGGTTAAAACTAGAAACAAAGACAGTACACCTAAACGTACTTTGATCTTGTTAATCGAAATTTTTAAACTCATATGGAGCGTATTTCAATGCTTAATTTAATTCTCTCGCAATGGCGATTTAATAGCGAGCAAAAATAGCAGAAAGGCAATAAGCGTGTTAATAAAGAACAAAAATATGACAATTGGATTTTTAATTTAGAACGATTCTAAATAAGATAACGCCTTTTAGATCTTTACAATAACCGTTAACACTCTTCTTATATGCCCTTTAACTAAAAAACACGACTGTTATGTATCACTATTTCTAACTCTTTTACCGCAATTTACTATCCAACTCAATTTACAAATGGACTAATTAATTCAGAAAAACGGGACTCTCCACTAAAAAGCATCTGTGATTGTGTTAAAATTGTTTTCCATAGGTATGGAACATTATATTTGGAGCCTCAATCAAATCATAATATGAAGTTAGTAATTTCCAGTTTTTTCATTCTTTTTCCATTTTTCATTTTTGCGCAACAACCCTCCTTCAGTTCTGCTGAAATTCAGAAACAAATTGAAAAAGTAGGCGTGCTCAACAGAGTGCTGTATTTCGCAGCTCACCCAGATGATGAAAACACCCGATTAATTGCCTACCTCAGTAAAGGTAAAAATGTAAATACGGCTTACTTTTCATTAACCAGAGGTGATGGCGGACAAAATCTTATTGGAGATGAAAAAGGCGCTTTACTCGGAATAATTAGAACACAAGAACTTTTACAAGCTCGAAAAATAGATGGCGGCACTCAATATTTTTCAAGAGCTATTGATTTTGGGTACTCGAAATCTGCGACAGAAACATTAAAGCATTGGGAAAAAGATAGCCTTTTAGCTGATGCGGTTTTAGTCATTAGAAAATTCAAGCCAGATGTCATTGTTACACGGTTTCCACCCGATGAAAGAGCCGGTCATGGACATCATACCGTTTCTGCCTTAATAGCGGAAGAAGCATATAAAGCTGCAGCTGATCCAACCCGATTTCCAGAATCAGCGAACAAATACGGTGCTTGGCAAGTAGAAAAATTATACTGGAATGCCAGTACATGGTGGGATAAAACTATTACGGAAAGAGAAGATGAATACGTAGTAGTGAACATTGGGTCTTACGACTCGAAATTAGGGGTTTCGTATTCTGAAATTTCTTCCAAGAGTAGAAGCCAGCACCAGAGTCAAGGCTTTGGAATGAGCATTCAACGTGGCGATAGAATGGAATATATGAAATTAGTTCTAGGGGATTCTACTAAGAAGGACGTATTACAAAACCAAATTCGCGGTTGGAATGCTTTCGAAGGTGGAAAAGCAGTGACTAAACAATGGCGTAAGATTTTAAAATCATACAATTCCAGTGAGCCACAAAAAAGCATTGAAGACTTAACCCAATTGTACTTTGCTATTTTAGAAATGCCCGAAAACAGATTTAAAAACCAAAAAGCGAAAGACGTTAAAAACATTATTGCCGCATGTGGTGGGTTATGGATGGATTTTAGATCCACACAAGCTTTATTAGTAAAGAATGAGGCGTTTAGTTTTACAGCATACGCCCTTTCGCAAAGTGATTTTCCTTACCAATTAAAAGAGGTATTGGTAAATGGAAAAACTTACGCTTCTCACCAAACACTTGACAATTCTTACGTAGAATTTTCGGATACCATTTCGGTACCGCAAAAAACATCAACTCCTTACTGGCTAGAAAATTCAAATGGCAACGATATGTTTTTGGTAAATGACCGAAACTTGATTTCAAACCCAGAAAATAAATCGGTGCTAAACGCAAAATTTGTTTTTCAAACAAATCAAGGAGAATTGACTTTCGACCGTCCATTAATGTACAAATGGACCGATCGAGTTCGAGGGGAATTGTATCGTCCGGTAAATATAGTCGATCCATTATCAGTAGCTTTTGACAAGAAGGTTTCTTTAGCTCCAGACAATCAAATTCAGGTTCGTGTTCGCGCAAATGAAGCCGCTAAAAACATTCAGGTACAATTAACTTGGGGAGCGGAATTAAAAGATGAAAGTCAAATTTTAACTATTGACAGTTTAAGTGAAGGGCAATCTCTACCGCTCATTTTTGAATTAAATTACCCATTTAAAAAGCTAAATAACCTTCAAGCAAATGTTTGGGTAGAAGAAACACAAAAATTCAGTAAAAGTCTGCTTCAAATTGAATATCCACATATTCAAACTCAAGTGGTTTTACCAGAAGCAAAAATGACTTTAATTAAAGATAGCATTATTATTACACGTAAGAATTTTGGCTATATCGTTGGTTCAGGAGATGAAGTTCCAACCGCATTAAATGAATTAGGATGTAAAGTTACCTTCATCGACCCATCACACACTTCGCTAGAAGAATTACAAAAATATCAAGGTATTATCATTGGTATTCGTGCGTACAATAAGGTAGAAGCTATGAAAAGCTTATCGCCAATCTTAAATCAGTATGTGTTCCAAGGCGGGTTTGTAATGGTTCAGTACAATACCAACAGAGGTATGGTTACAGATGAATTAGGTCCATACCCCTTTAAACTTTCCCGTTTACGGGTAACAGAAGAAGATGCCGTAGTTACGCGATTACAGACCAATCACAGTGTTCTTAGCACTCCTAACCAAATTACCAATGAAGATTTTGATAATTGGGTACAAGAACGAGGCTTGTATTTTGCCGATGAATGGGACTCCCATTACACCCCAATTTTAGGATGGAATGACTCCGGTGAAGACCTTACAAAAGGGAGCTTGCTGGTAACAGAATATGGTCAAGGACATTTTGTATTTACTGGAATTTCATTTTTCCGACAATTGCCTGCCGGAGTGCATGGAGCGTATAAATTGTTTGGGAATTTAATCAGCTACGGCTCTACTAACGCGATTACTAAATAAATGAGCGATAATCAGAAAACTAACTGGACAAAAGTCTACGCACTTGTGCTTGGGTTTTTAGCACTCCAAATTTTGGTTTACTACTATATTTCGAACCTATGGTAGCGATAGATTGGATTATTCTCGTTGGCACCTTGCTGTTTATCGTGATTTACGGTGCGTGGAAAACACGTAAAAACAAAAGTATTTCTAGTTACCTAAAAGGCGACAATGAAATGAACGCTTGGACTATCGGTCTTTCGGTAATGGCTACCCAAGCCAGTGCCATTACGTTTCTTTCTACTCCAGGCCAAGCGTATGAAAACGGAATGGGATTCATTCAGTTTTATTTAGGTCTGCCGTTAGCGTTAATCATTGTTTCGGCCGTTTTTATGCCCATTTACTACAAACTAAATGTATTTACCGCTTATGAATATTTAGAAAAACGTTTCGGGTTATATGCACGATTATTCACCGCTTTTCTATTCTTGATTTCTCGTGGACTTGCCGCTGGAATTACCATTTATGCACCATCTATTATTCTTTCTTCTTTACTAGGATGGGATTTAGATTGGACCAATATTTTTGTAGGCGTTCTAGTTATTGTTTATACGGTTTCCGGTGGAACTAAAGCCGTTAGTTTAACGCAAAAATGGCAAATGGGGATTATCATGTTTGGCATGTTTACCGCCTTCTTTTTAATCTTACAAAACTTGGGTAACGATGTTACTTTTACACAAGCCGTTGATTTAGGTGGTGTTTTCGGTAAAATGGAAATTATTGACACAGATTTCGACTTAAGTAACCGTTACACTATATGGACCGGTTTAATTGGTGGATTCTTCTTGTCCTTATCGTATTTCGGTACAGACCAATCCCAAGTTCAACGTTATTTAGGAGGAAAAAACCTAAAAGAAAGTAGAATGGGAATGATGTTTAATGCCGTTCTAAAAATTCCAATGCAGTTCTTTATTCTGTTTGTAGGATTGATGGTTTTTGTATTCTATCAATTTAACGAGCCCCCTGCCTTTTTTAATTCACCTGGAAAAGAACGCATCTATCAGTCAGAACAAGCCGGTGAATTTAAAGAGCTAGAGAGTCAGTATTCGGTGACTTTTTCTGAAAAGAAAGCCGCCATACAGAACTACCTAACCGCAGAAAACGAAGAAACCAAAGCGCAGTTCAAGGAAGAATCGGTGGTGTTGTACCAGAAATCGCAAGACATTAGAAGCGAAATGCGGGAAGTAATTAGCCAATCAGAAACAGGCGTGGACGGTAAAGACACGGATTATGTATTTCTAACTTTCATATTGAAATACCTGCCTAATGGCGTGATCGGACTTCTTCTTGCTGTTATTCTATCTGCGGCAATGTCATCTACTGCGAGTGAATTGAATGCCTTGGCATCTACTACTTTGATAGATTACTATAAACGCTTATTCAAAAAAGAAGGCAGCGATATGCATTACGTAAATGTTACTAAGTTACTTACGGTTACTTGGGGGGTATTGGCTATAATCATTGCGTTATCCGCTCATTTATTCGATAACCTCATCCAATTAGTAAATATTCTTGGGTCTCTTTTTTACGGAACTATTTTAGGCATTTTCTTAGTCGCGTTTTTCTTTAAAATCATTCAACAAAAAGCGCTGCTAATTGGAGCCGCAACCGGACAGATTTTGGTTCTTGTTCTTCACTTTTTAACGGTATATGATGTGATTGACCTAGGTTATTTATGGTATAATGTTATTGGCAGTTTTGTAGTGATTTTTATAGCGTTATTGGCTCAGGTTATTCTTCCAAAAAGCAAATCTCTCAAAGAAGTCACACGCTAAACCACCTCTAGTTGCTCACTTTTCACTGTTTAAAAGTAATCATCTCTAGGATTCTCCTAACCCCAACAATTCTAATTTTGTAAGTTAGAATCGAATTTAATGATACGAATTTTTACTGCAATTTTATTTACAATTCCAACCATGGTTTTTTCACAATTCAACCATAGCGAGTTTTATGCTACCGCACGCATAGCTTTCGGAATGGGAATGAATAGCTATACGTACCAAACCGTTTTAGATGGCTCCTCAATAGAACAGCCAAAAACAGTCCAATTAGACTTGGGTAGTGGGTTGAGTCCAGAGTTGGCTTTAGGCTTTAAATTAACCGATTATGTTTACGTAGAGACCTCACTTTCATATACCCTTAATCAAGATTTTTACACCACGGGTTCTGGTAATCAAACCAATGAACAAGGCTATTCTTTTAAACGATTTAACATTCAGTTAAACGGAAAGTATTTTGAAGAAATTTCAGAAACCTTTTTGCTCGACTTTAGTGGCGGTTTGGCCTTTTCTATGCCTCAAGAATTATTGGTGAAAGTTAGCGGCACAACAGAATCAATTGATTATGCTGGAAATGTAGGATTGCAAGCCGGGTTTGGAGCTAATTACATCTTAAATCATTTTAATTTTAACGGAGGTATTCGTTACCGATTAGAACGATTCACCATAAAGCCTAATCAAGATTTACCGCTCAGTTTTGACGAGGTAAATCCTAATTTTAAACAGATAAATAGCAGCGGAATCGATGTGGTTCTTGCGGTGCAATACAACTTCTAACGAAATTGTAATTTATTAATTGGAATACCCGTGCAAATAGACATATTAAGATTAACCAACTCGCCCATTTTTACACAGGCAGAAAAAACATTGGTTTGATGGTACGTATTTAAGTTATCTGCCAATTCTGCAATTTTCTCATCCGTTGAAATCGTGTCTCCTGACATTACCCTCATCAACTTTTTGTACTGATACATGGATAAGAGAATCCTTTTTGTAATCAAAGCGCGCTCCTCAACCCTATACTGATCTATAGACTCTTGACTAATGTGTTTTAAGGATAAAGAAACAAATTTTGCGTTCTCTTTAAAAAACTGAAGAAGGTACATTTTTATGTTCCCTTCATAAGCTTCTTGGTCAAAATCAATAGCTCTAATTCGGTACTGGATTTGGTCGAAATCTGGTGTAATATCAACCACATAATTATAGTCGCGCATATCACCTAACAAGCGTACAAAAGAACGCTCGTTAAACTTCACGAACTCCTTAGATAAACGAACCAGATTATGATCTTGAACATTGATCGTATGATTGATAAATCGATCACCCGGAATACCCATAATATGCTCTTCTACAAGCGTGTGATTATGAATAAAGTAATTGATTTTATTTGGCGAGGTGATGTGCTCTAATTCTAATCCGTAAACACGAGACGCATCCGCTTTTTTGATGTAATAATAATCGTGATTATCATTGACTAAATTGATAATCTTTATCCGAAATGGATGCGAATTCCCAAACAAGCAATAATCTATTCTGCTCACCGAAAGGTGGTCAATAGCCTTTAAAGTCCCGGAAGAACTCAATTTATCGTAAATTTCTAAAAGGCCTCGATACACTTCTTTATTTTCAGAAGGACTATAGCTCACCGAATGCCACAAGGTATCTTCTCCATCAGAATCAAGCAAAGGAAACGAATTTTCATAACGTAACAAATCACTATAGTCTAAAGGTAATTCAACCATTCTATGAAACTCATTCAAATACCTCCGTAATGATCCGTTAACAGGGTAATTCGGTTTCTTTCTAGATATTATGTTATGCTCATCCATACCTATATATTTACGAAATTTTTAATGGTACTTTTAATGTGGTTACAGCTCCACCATTCTTTACATTTGAAAATAAAATGATTCCCCCAATCTTACGTGCAAACTCTAACGATAACGCGAGTCCAATTCCAGCACCTTTTTCTCCAAAACTACCTGTTTTAGGATTTATTTCTTCTCCTTTTAGTAGAGAAGTAATCACACTTTCAGGAATTCCAGTACCACTATCAGAAACCGCAATATGTAGGTAATTATCCTCTTTGTAACTACTCACAACAATTTTAGAATTAAGTGGACTAAACTTAATAGCATTACTCAAAATATTTCTTACCGTAATTTGAAATAAACCTTCATCCGTTTCAATATCTACTTTAGCCATGTGAGTTACTATTTCAATATCTTTCTCAATGGCTAATTGACTTACCTGGTTTAAAATTTGGGTAAGCGTAAAAAAGGTTTCAATATGCTCATTTTTTACCTTTAACCCATCAATTTGGCTTCTTGCCCATTTTAATAAATTATCTAGAATCAATAAGCCACTTTGCGTACTTGCTAAAATGGTTTTATCCATTTCATGGATTTCAGACTCACTAAAGTTAATCCCCGATTTTTTAGCTTGATGAAATGTTATTATTTGAGCTAATGGAGCCCTCATATCGTGACTAATCACAGATAGCACCTTATTCTTAAACCTATCCAATTCTTCTAACCTCTCCGTTTTCCGGTTTAATTGCCTATTTAAGTCTTTAAACCGTTGATTATTTCGAATGGCAAAAAATAGGACTAAGCTTAAAATAACTAACAAAACCAAACCTAACCCAATAATGGTATTATCAACTTTATCTTTCATTTCTCCAATCTCAATTGTGGCTTCTAGATTTAAAACATCATTCTGGTTTTTTTGCTTTTCTAACTTATCCTGAAATTGCTCTATTTGGAATTTCACCTCATTATTACTTATCGCATAATTTACACTATCTCTCAGCTTCAAATACTTAACAGCTTCTTTATAGGATTCCTCATCTACATAGATCTTGGCTAAAAAATTATAGGCCATTATTCTATAAATTGGAACATCGTTTTTGTCTAATATTTTTAAAGATTTAAATATCATTTTCTCCGCTTCCATATTCTCTTTTTTATCAGTGAATATTCTAGCCATATTTATATAGGGTAACGCCACACCTGAGGTATCTTTTTTAGCTAAATAACCATTAATAGATAATTGAATATAATGCAGTGCAGAATCAGGGTTTACGGTGAAGTAACTTGCTCCTAAAAGGTTATTCAATAAAGGAATATAGGGTTTAACAGCCTCTATTTTACTCAACTCAAGGCCTTGTTTAGCCCAAAAAATAGCTTTTTCATGCTGGCGCAACTCATAATACACCGAACCCTTTACCAAGCAAAACCCTACTTGATGATTGGTTTGAATATAATAGGCTGATTTTTCTAAATCTGCAATAATGTTAAGAGCCTCTAAATGACCGCCTCCACCTCTACTAGCATCAGCCATTCTCAGAGTGAGAAAAACAAATTTATTGGTGTCATTAAGAATTAAATACTCATCTCTTAATGCAGAATAACACTCTAAAAGCTCCCCAAAATTATTTTCCCGGTTACTCAACTCAACCGTTGCATTTAAAGAGTCAATTCGCGCGTTTTGAGCAAAGGACTTAAATGATGCAACTAAGAGTAATATATAAAAGAGATTTTTCAATAATATTCTCGTCTTATTCGACATACACAATAATAGAAATTTCTAAGGAGTAGTTGGTTATGAAACCAAAAAAAGGATATTTGCACCCAAATTAGTATAATGATTGAAGTAAATGTCAGATATTACAAATAATTTTCCAGATCGCTTGATTCGTGTCAAATAAGTGGGCCATGAATAAAAAAGAACACTGGGATAAAGCACATGCTGCACGAGATCCCCGTGAGGTGAGTTGGTACCAGCAGTTACCTGCCTTGTCGCTCAGAATGATACAAGAGGCGAAAATGGCTACGGACACTCCGATTATCGATGTGGGGGGCGGCGCCTCTTTGCTGGTGGATTTTCTCCTGCAAGAGGGCTACCAGGACATTACGGTACTGGACGTCTCGGGCATAGCGTTGAACAAGGCACGCCGCCGACTGGGTGACCGGGCTTCACGGGTTGAATGGATTGAACAGGATATTACCTGCTTCGAGGCGGAGCGAAAATACGGCCTGTGGCATGATCGCGCTTTGTTTCATTTCCTCATCCTCAGGAAGGAACGGAAGAAGTATATCCAGGCGCTTCGAAGAGCGCTTCAAGCCGGGGGACAGCTCGTCATTTCCACCTTTGCGATTGGTGGGCCGGCAAGATGCAGTGGCCTGGACATTGTCCAATACGATGCCCGGAAGCTGAAACGGGAGCTGGGTGAGGATTTCACTCTGCTGGAACAGGAGCAGGTGCTGCACCAGACACCAGCGCAAAAGGATCAGTTGTTTGGTTTTTATAGATTCATCAGG
>CAXMPG010000012.1:0-21212 GCA_964195485.1 uncultured Desulfobacterales bacterium | reverse complement strand
TTCTTGGCATTTCTGAAATAATCTATCGTTAGATTATGGGAAATTCGCATCACCCATGGCAAGAATTTACCTTCTTCATTATACTTCCCTTTACGGAGCGTATTAATGACTTTAATAAAAACGTCTTGAAATAAATCTTCCGCTAATTGTCGATCTCTTACCTTTGAGATAATGTACCCTAAAATTCTTTCTTGATGACGTTCAATAAGGATTTGTAAAGAATATTCATGTCCTTTCAAATACTTACTAACTAATTCTTGATCAGTGATCTTTTCACATACCATAATACCTACGTTTAGTTGATTCTAAAATGTTGAAGTGTAGATATTATCCTATAGGCAATTTTTATTAAAAAATGTAAATATGTGACTTATTAGACTGCTAAATTGTAGAATAAAAACCAAAATACCAAATATTATTTTGACTCTTTCTCTAAATTGATGTTTTAGGAACCTCCAACACCCATACTTACACTGCTCTATTCCAGTAAATTAAATCATAAATAACCTGGATTTAAAAATTGTCAAAAAAATTAGCAAACTCTTTCCAAGAATCAATTTCTTTATTGTTTGGTTGACATTATTTTTGAGCGCAATAAAAAAATCAATGGCTAAGAAAAAGCAAGTATCAAACTTAAGAAACAGTCACATCACTATTAAAGGAGCGCGTATGCATAACCTTAAAAATATTGATGTAAAAATTCCTCGAAATAAATTTGTGGTGGTTACCGGGTTATCTGGTTCTGGAAAATCTTCTTTAGCTTTTGATACCCTGTATGCCGAAGGTCAGCGTAGGTATGTGGAAAGTCTTTCCTCCTATGCCCGACAGTTTTTAGGTAAAATAGATAAACCAGAGGTAGATGTCATTGAGGGTATTTCTCCTGCCATTGCTATTCAACAAAAAGTAAACACACGTAATCCACGCTCTACCGTAGGAACAACTACTGAAATATATGACTATTTAAAATTGCTTTTTGCCCGTATTGGAAAAACATATTCTCCGATTTCAGGTAATGAAGTAAAACGTCATAAAGTGAGTGATGTGGTGGACTATATCCTGAATTTACCTGCTAAAACACGTTTAATGGTTACCGCTCCTTTAGTGGTTAAAAACAGGAAGGTTGAGCAGCAGTTAACGGTTTTAAAACAACAGGGATTTGACCGAATTGTAGATGACTTCACAATTTATGATATCTCAGATTGGTTAAAGTCTCCGCATGAAAATGTACAAAATCTATCTATTCTAATTGACCGAATTAGTGTTAATAAAGAAGATGATGATTTACCAAATAGAATAGCTGATTCTGTGCAAACCTCCTTCTACGAAGGCCATGGCGTTTGTAATTTGATGATTAAAACAGATGTAGATTGGAACGTGGTAAATTTCAATAATGCATTTGAACTAGACGGAATAACATTTGAAGAACCCTCCGCACATTTCTTTTCTTTTAACAATCCCGTTGGGGCATGTAAAACCTGTGAAGGATTTGGTAGCGTAATTGGAATTGATTCCAACTTGGTTATTCCAAACAAAAGCTTATCTGTATTTCAAGAAGGCATTATGTGTTGGAGAGGAGAGAAAATGAGCATATGGAAAGACCGTTTAATTATGGCTTCTCCAAAGTTTAATTTCCCAATACACCGACCAATTAATGAGTTATCCAAAAAAGAGTATAAATTATTGTGGACGGGAAATACGCATTTTCAAGGTATTGATGCCTTTTTTAAAGAGGTAGAATCTCAAAGCTACAAAATCCAGTACCGGGTAATGCTTTCAAGGTATCGAGGAAAAACAATTTGTCCGGATTGCCAAGGTACACGTTTACGCCAAGATGCTTCATACGTTAAGGTATTAGATAAAAACATTCAAGAATTGATGCTTACCCCGGTAAAGCATTTACATCCTTGGACAAAAACGGTGGCCAGCAATTTATCTGAATATGACCAAACCGTTTCAAAACGAATCTTAATTGAGGTTAATAACCGTCTCCAGTATTTACGTGATGTAGGCTTAGATTACCTAGACCTAAACAGATTGTCAAATACCCTTTCGGGTGGAGAGTCGCAACGTATTAATCTTTCTACCATGCTAGGAAGTAGTTTAGTGGGTTCAATGTATATCCTCGATGAGCCAAGCATTGGGTTACATCCTAGAGACACCAAAAGGTTAATCAAGGTTTTAAAATCGTTACGTGATATTGGAAACACCGTTATTGTGGTGGAGCATGATGAAGAAATCATGCAACAAGCGGATCAAATCATTGATTTAGGTCCCGAAGCTGGCACCCATGGTGGCGAGTTAGTATACCAAGGTACATTGGCAGATATGGACGAAAACACGCCAAGTTTAACGGCCAAATACTTACTTGGTGAATTATCTATTCCGGTACCAAAAAGGCGTAGAGCTTGGAAGTATTCGATAGACATGACCGCTGTTCATCAAAATAACTTGAAAAATATTGATGTTAAAATCCCATTAGAAGTAATGACTGTAATTACTGGCGTTTCGGGTTCTGGAAAGTCATCTCTGATCAGAGATGTATTCTACCCATCGTTGCATAAGTTACTAAATGGACATGAATACGTATCTGGAAATTTTGGTTCATATAAAGGCGATATCAGAAGGATAGAATCTGTAGAATTTGTGGATCAGAACCCAATTGGAAAATCATCCCGTTCAAATCCGGTAACCTACGTAAAAGCTTTTGACGATATAAGAACCCTATTTTCAAGTCAGAAATTAGCAAAAATGCGGGGGTATAAACCTTCTTACTTTTCGTTTAATGTAGAAGGTGGTCGTTGTGAGAACTGTAAAGGAGATGGCAACATTGTGATTGAAATGCAATTTATGGCTGACGTTAATTTAGTTTGTGATGAATGTCACGGACATCGGTATACCGGAGAGGTTTTAGAGGTTAAGTATAGAGGCAAAACGATATCGGATGTTTTAAATCTAACCATTGATGAAGCAATGGACTTTTTTAGCGAGAGCTCTACCACACATTCAAAAAAAGTGGTTAATAAAATTAGACCGTTACAAGATGTGGGTTTAGGATATGTTCAGCTCGGGCAATCATCAAATACATTAAGTGGTGGCGAGGCGCAACGTATTAAACTGGCCTCCTTTTTAAGTAAAGGGAAAAATGCTAAAAAGACCATGTTTATTTTTGATGAACCTACTACTGGACTTCATTTTCACGATATTCATAAACTTTTAAAAGCATTTAATGCCTTGTTAGATAACGGACATTCACTCGTAATTGTAGAGCATAACACCGATATTATTAAATCTGCTGATTGGGTAATTGACCTCGGTCCTGAAGGTGGCGAAGAGGGCGGAAATTTAACGTTTGAAGGTACCCCAGAAGACTTAGCCAAATGCAAAGGCAACTACACGGGAGCGTATTTAATAGGGAAAGTTTAATTATTGCTAAATAAAAGTGAGTTGCAAAGGCAATAAAACGTATAAATTTGCCGATTCAATATAATCATGAAGAAACTAGGGTTCATATTCATATTTTCTATTCTCGGTATAGTAATTTCATCTTGCAATAAAAAGGATTGCATGGATGGTGATGAATACCCTAGAGGAGCTATTAGAGAATTACCTGATTTTTCAGCTATTAATGTGAATCTTTCAGCGGTAGTAGAATTAATTGCCGATACCAGCCAAAACACTCCGTTTGTTGAAATTGTTGTCGAAGAAAACCTAGAAACGCATCTGGCTACAACCGTTATAAACGACACGCTTGAAATCTCTTTGGGATTTTGCTTCAGTAGCCATGCCAATATTTTAATCCGTGTACATTACGATACTCTTAATACTATAACGGTAAGCGGTCCTGGTGATATTGTTTCTAAAACAAAAATGTTACAAGATCAATTAACGCTAAATATTAGGTCTAGTGGTGATATTGACTTAACGACTGATTTAAAACATTTAATAACTAATATTAATGGTACTGGAGTAGTGAAAATTAACGGTCAATTAAAAAAACACACTATTAACCATAACAATTCTGGTACGATTAATACGTACCAAGCTATGACGGATATTGTTTTTGCTACCATTAATAGTACTGGAAATTCTTACCTAAGAGTAAAGAAAGTTTTAAACGTTAATCTCAATAATAGTGGTAACCTTTACTACAAGGGCAACCCCATTATTAACGATACAATAATTAGTTCTGGAGAATTGGTTAACGATAATTAGGTCTCTAACACCAAATTATTGCCATTACTGCGTTGTCACTCACCCTTTTCTATCAATACTTTAGTTCGGTTATTCGTATTATAATTTGTTGTTTCTTTGCAACTTATTAGAATAACAAAAATTCAATGTCAACATTTCAAGAATTAGGGCTAAACGATCAAGTCGTAGAAGCCATTACAGAGTTGGGTTACGAAACCCCTACTCCAATTCAAGCAGAAGCAATTCCACAAGTTCTTACATCCAAAACGGATTTAATTGCACTGGCGCAAACAGGAACCGGGAAAACAGCTGCATTTGGATTACCAATTATTAATCAGGTTGATGTATCATCAACGCAAACACAATCAATCATTTTGTGCCCTACGCGGGAACTTTGTTTACAAATTACGCGCGATTTAGAGAGCTATTCAAAAAAGATTAGAGGTTTGAAAATTACCGCTGTTTATGGCGGAACTGCAATCGATACCCAAATTAGAGCCCTTGCAAAAGGAACTCAAATTGTAGTGGGTACACCAGGTCGTGTTATCGACCTTATTATGCGTAAAAAACTAAAACTTCAAAATGTGGAGTGGTTAGTTTTAGATGAAGCAGATGAGATGCTTTCAATGGGATTTAAAGATGATTTAGATACCATTTTAGCAGAAACACCTGACACCAAGCAGACTTTACTATTCTCGGCTACTATGCCTGCAGGAATTAGTAAAATCACTAAACAATACATGAACAATCCTACCCAAATTGAGGTAGCGAAACGTAATACTGGAAACACGGATGTAGAACATGAATATTACATGGTTTCTGCGCGTGACAGATATCTAGCCGTTAAAAGACTGGCAGATGTTAATCCAAATATTTACGGAATTATATTCTGTAGAACAAGAAGAGAAACAAAAGAAGTTGCGGAGAAATTAATGCAAGATGGCTATAACGCTGATGCATTACACGGTGACTTATCTCAAGCACAACGTGATTATGTAATGGGACGCTTCCGTAAGAGAGTGTTGCAAATCTTAGTAGCTACTGATGTTGCTGCACGTGGATTAGATGTTACAGAATTAACACACGTTATTAATTACAACTTACCAGATGATGCTGAAGTGTATGTTCACCGTAGTGGTCGTACCGGACGTGCTGGGAACAAAGGGAAATCTATTACCATTATCCATACACGTGAAATGCGTAGGATTAAGGAATTAGAGCGCATGATTGGTCGTGGTTTCACACAACAACAAGTACCAAACGGTGACCAAATTTGTGAAATTCAATTACTAAAGTTAATTGATAACATTCAAAACATTAACGTAAACCAAGATCAAATTAATCCATTTATGCCAGCCGTAATGGAGAAGTTGGGTCATATGGATAAAGAAGATCTAATCAAGCATTTTGTATCTGCTGAGTTTAATCGCTTTTTAGAATATTACGCTAACGCTCGTGATTTAAATGATTTTAAATCCGGTGGACGTGATCGTGATGATCGTGGTAAAGGAAGAGACAGAGGCGACCGTGATGGTGGTGGACGTAGTGACAGAGGCCGTGATAGAGGTCGTGGAGATAGACGTGATAGATCAGAACGTGGTGACCGTGTAGGTGGTGCTCGTAAAAGCAAAGGAAGTGGTGAGTTTTCTCGTTTCTTTATCAATGCTGGACGTGCTAACCGTTTAAACCCACAACGTTTAATGGGTATGATTAATGACCATGCTGCACTTGATGGCGTAGAGATTGGACAAATTGATATTCAAAACAATTTTGCATTTTTTGAAGTAGATAAATCATTAGCTGATGAAGTTATACCTGCTTTCAAAAATAAAGATTTAGATGGTTTACAATTGTCTGTTGAGCCAAGTAATGGTAAAGCAGGTGGACCAGAAGATCGCAGTAGTCGTCCAGAAAGAAGCGATCGTGGAGACCGTGGAGATAGACGTCCTAGCAGAGATGGTGACCGTAGATCAGGAGGATATCAAGGAAGAAGAGATTCTGATCGTTCAGACCGTCCTTCTAGAGATCGCGAAGACAGAGGCAGCTTTAGTCGTTCAGACAGACCAGAAAGATCAGATCGTTCAGATAGACCTGAGCGTTCAGAAAGATCAGACAGACCTGACCGTTCAGATAGAGCTGACAGAGCATCTAGTAAAAGTGATTATAGAAAAAAATCAAGCGATTTCAACAGTGATTCAGACAGTAGTTCTGATGAAAAGGCTGAAAGACGTAAAAACCGTAAATGGTAATTAGTTGAAAGACTAAAGCAATATAATTAATATTAAGGGTGGAAAAGTTTAGGCTTTTCCACCCTTTTTTTATGCCCCTAACTTGCTTCCCCAAAGGAATAATCTTAATTTCGGTTTTCTAATAATTTCACCATTTCAATTCCGCGTATGTCTGAATTTATAATTTCAAATTATGATGAATTAGTAAACAGTCAACGAGACTATTTCAATACGAATCAAACCAAGGCTATAAAACTCAGGGTTACTACCCTTAAGAAATTATTGACTATTCTTGAAACGAATGAAAATCTCCTCTATGAGGCCATTTATAAGGATTTTAAGAAATCAAAATTTGAGGTGTATGAAACGGAATTAGGCTTATTGTATGGGGAAATAAAACTCGCCATAGATGAAATAGAAAATTGGTCGCGAAAACAGCAAGTAGCAACTAATTTAATCAATATGCCGGCTTCTAGTTACATTCTACCAGAACCACTAGGAGTAAGCTTGGTTATTGGCGCTTGGAACTACCCCTATCTTCTTTCCTTACATCCAATGGTTTCTGCTATTGCTGCAGGTAATACGGTAGTTATTAAACCCAGCGAAATATCCCCTTTTACCTCCGCATTAATGGCTCAAATTATCAATACAAATTTTGACGCCAAATACATTCATGTCGTAGAAGGTGGAATACCAGAAAGTACCGAGTTATTAAAACAAAAATTTGATAAAATATTTTATACTGGAAGTACCGCTGTAGGCAAGATTATTTACCGTGCAGCTGCAGAACATCTAACTCCAGTAACCCTAGAGTTAGGCGGAAAAAGCCCAGGATTTGTATTAGCTGATGCCAAGATAAAAATCACTGCGCAACGGTTGGTTTGGGGTAAATTCATTAATGCAGGGCAAACCTGTGTTGCACCAGATTATCTAGTAGTAGATGAAAAAATAAAAGACGAATTAATCGCTGAAATCAAGAAGCAAATCATTAAAATTCATGGTAAAAACCCAGAGAACTCGGAGGCGTTAACACGCATTATCAATACGCATCATTTTGAAAGATTAATCAAATTGATTGATACTAAAAAGGTAATTATTGGAGGCGAGCACAATTTGGAAAACCTGTATATTGCGCCTACAGTGATGGATAACGTAACCTTTAGTGATTTGGTTATGGAAGATGAGATTTTCGGACCTATACTTCCAATTATCACCTATACTGATTTAGACTGGGTGATTAACCAAGTTAAAAGCCGACCTAAACCACTCGCTTTGTATGCTTTTACAGAAAGTACTAAACTTAAAAACAAAATACTAACCGAAATCTCTTTTGGAGGCGGTGCTATAAACGAAACACTGGTTCATTTAGGAAATCATCACTTACCATTTGGAGGAGTAGGTAGTTCTGGTACTGGAAATTACCATGGTAAATTTGGATTCGATAATTTCTCCCATCAAAAAGCCATTCATGATAAACCTACATGGTTTGAACCCGGAATAAAGTATCCTCCATACACCGATTTTAAATTTAAAATTCTAAAAAAACTATTCTAATATGGATTACTCATTTGACGAAAAAATAGACCGATTTAAAACGCCATCGGCTAAATTTCATAAAGGATACTTAAAAGACATTTTTGGAACCGAAGACCTCTACCCATTTTGGATAGCGGATGAAGATTTTAAAACTCCACCTCAAATATTAGACGCTTTTAATGCCAAAATTGAAGAAGGTCTATTCGGTTACGAATACAAACCAACCACTTTTATGCCTGCATTAAAAAACTGGTATAAAACCCGTTTTCGTTGTGACCTAGACACTTCTTGGGTACAATTCACACCTACTATTATGTCCACCATGGCAATGGCGCTAGACGTATTCACCCAAGAAGGAGACGGAGTAATTATTCAACCACCAGTGTATATGGAGTTTGAAACAACGATAAAAAGAACGCAACGGAAAATAATTTCAAATCCTTTACAACTCATTGATTTGCATTATGAAATGGATTTTGACTTACTGGAAAACCAAGCAAAAGACGATTCGACCAAAGCAATGATGATTTGTAACCCTCATAATCCGGGAGGAAGAGTTTGGCAAAAAAGCGAATTGCAAAAAGTGGTCAATATTTGCGTTAAACACAACATCTTGCTTTTGGCAGATGAAATTCATGCAGATATCGTTTTTAGTAATGGCGAGTTCACCTCATTATTGGCATTTCCAGAAATTCTCGACCAATTGGTGGTATGTTACTCTCCTGCTAAAGTGTTCAATATTGCTTCTATAACCGATTCACTGGCTATTATTCCAAATGAAAAACTACGTACTCCATTCACACAATTAAGACTTAGATATAATTTAGGAAGAACCTACGCATTTTCAAGAATTGCTATGGAGACTGGCTTTACAAAATCTGCCGAATGGGTAAATGACTTGAATAATTATGTAGAAAGAAACATAACCTATATTTCGAATTTTTTATCCGAACACATTCCAGAAATAGAATTGGTAAAACAAGAAGGCACGTATTTAGTTTGGCTTAAAGTAGACGCACTACCCATACAAGGGAAAAAGCTTATCCAGTTTTTAGCACAAGAAGCCAAAATGGGATTAAATGATGGTGCTTCTTTCGGACCAACAGGAAAACAATTTGTTCGAATGAATGTGTCATGCCCACTAGCGGTTATTCAAGAAGCCATGAGTAATTTAAAAACTTCGATCAGATTAATTAAGCCATAAATTTGTTGAAAACGCAATTTCCAGTTTACTTTAAACTAGAAGCAATCTATTTAGTTTTGTTACACACAAATATTCCTCATGAGCCATACCAATAAGAAAATTTTCATCGCAGATGATCATCCTTTACTACTAATAGGATTACGAGGTATTATTGAAAACATGGTTGGCTACGAACTTATTGGAGAAGCAACCAATGGAACGGATGCCAGCAAATTAGCTATTAAATTACGACCGGATATTTCTATTATTGATTTAGAGTTACCCGGTATTAATGGAATTCAAGTTTTAGCAGAGTTGAAAAAACATTGCAAATCTTGTAAAGTAGCAATTCTTACTTCTCACAAAGAAGAAAATTATTTGATGCAAGCAATTGATGCTGGAGCAGATGGATATTTGTTAAAGGATTTTGCAAATATTGAAATAGAAAAATGTTTAAGTCACTTTGAAAATAACGAGCCTTATTATTCTGAACAGTTAAAAGCTTTTATTAATCCTGCGCAGTCACCAGACCCTAACTTGGAGAAATTAAGTCGAACGGAGAAAAAGATAATGCGACTTATTGCCAAAGAAAGGTCTTCAAAAGAAATTGCAGAAACGCTTTTCATCAGTCCTAAAACAGTTGATAATCATCGCTCTAACATCATCAAGAAATTAGATATTACAGCAAAAAAACACAGTTTATTTTCTTGGGCATCCAAACATCAGGCATATTTATAAGCCACTAAAAATTTTAGGTAGCTAAAAACCCATAAACATTCGCGTAAATTCTTACACCCCAAAAATAGGGGCAATCCCCTATTGTAGAAAATTAATAGTAGGTCTAATTTTGCACTTTAATTAATGGATGAGATTAATTAAGAACCTATCAAACTAAACTATTAGGTTTTTTAATAAACCTAAAATTAAAGGGAGTTGTTTCAACTCCCTTTTTTTATTGCAAAAAATTAGGGGTTAGCCCCTATTGTTCAGATTCCTAAATGAGGTTAGATTCGCTTTAAGTATTAAATGGAGTTCGTTTTCAATACTTTATATCAAATACACAGAGGTAATTTGAATTTATCAAGTTATTTATAGTCTTTGACAATCATATACCGTCCCTTGAGAAAAGAAAAAAGGTTGTTTAAAATTCGAACAACCTTTTTTTTCGAAAGAAACACATAGAATAATAAATATAAGGGCTATCCCCTATTTGCAAAAATCAAACAGTATCTTATATTTGTTGAGTGAAAATTCTCTTTCACCCATTTTAAAGCAGAAAAAGCCATCTTCGGATGGCTTTTTTTGTGGCTAAAATCTCGTTTTCTTAATTTCTCTGTTAATGATCTGTTATTAGATTTTTCGCTCTCAAAGAAATAAATACATTTGTCACAAGTTAAACCAAACCAAAATAAGATAGATATGAAAAAAGTAACATTAGCACTCGGATTAATTTTAGCATTTGCCTTTGGCGCGGTTGCTCAAGTAGGTGGACCAGAAATTACATTTCAAAAAGACGTACATGATTTTGGTAAAATCAAACAGTACGGAAATGCAACAACAGAGTTTTCATTTACGAATACAGGTACTACTCCATTAATTATTTCTAACTGTAAAGGTTCATGTGGATGTACAGTTCCAACATGGCCAAGAGAACCTATTGCTCCTGGAGCAACAGCAGTAATTAAAGTAAAGTATGACTCAAAAAGAGTTGGTCCGATTAATAAATCAGTGACTATTACTTCAAACGCATCAAACACACCAAGTAAGGTGATTAGAATTACTGGAAATATTTCAGCAGCGCCTAAAGCCGCTACTACCCCAGTAAATAAAACTGGAGCAGCTCCAACTGCACTATAAATAACCAATACTTTATAAAGCCGTTTAAATTTAATTTAAACGGCTTTTTTTATGCTTAAAATTTTGAATTTACATTCAAAAATTACTTCCTATATCTTGAAATGTAATTAATTTCGCGACTTAAATTTTACGTTATGCCAACGATTTCGAAAAAAGGGCTTTCTATGCCTGAATCTCCAATAAGAAAATTAGTACCATTTGCTGAGGAAGCAAAAGTGCGTGGTACCGAAGTTATTCATTTAAATATTGGTCAACCAGATATTGTCACACCACAAGTAGCTCTAGATGCTATTCATAATACTACTATTGATGTACTCGAATACAGTCACTCTGCAGGTTTTGAATCATACCGTAAAGGCTTAGTCAAGTATTACAGCTCCGTAAATATTGATGTAGACCATAATGAGATTATAGTAACTACTGGAGGTTCTGAAGCATTATTATTTGGGTTTCTAAGTTGTTTTAATCCGGGTGATGAAGTCATTATTCCTGAACCATTTTATGCCAATTATAACGGATTTGCTACTGCGAGTGGGATAAAAGTAATTCCAGTAACAGCAAATATCACCAATGGTTTTGCACTACCTCCTGTAAGTGAGATAGAAAAAATTATTACGGATAAAACGAAAGGAATCTTAATCTGTAACCCGAGCAATCCTACAGGATATTTATATACCAAAGAGGAACTAGAAGTGATTAGAGATATCGTTGCTAAGCACGATTTATTCTTATTTGCTGATGAAGTTTACCGGGAGTTTGTATACGATGACAAAGAACACTACTCGGTAATGAACTTAGAGGGAATTGACCAAAACACCATTTTAGTAGATTCGGTTTCTAAACGTTACAGCATGTGCGGTGCGCGTATTGGCGCTATGGTTTCAAAGAACAAAGAAGTAATGTCCACAGCCATGAAGTTTGCACAAGCAAGACTAAGTCCGCCAACGTTTGCTCAAATTGCTTCAGAAGCTGCTTTAAATACGCCTCAATCGTATTTTGACGAAGTGAAGGCAGAGTATGTAGAACGAAGAGATATATTGGTTGCAGCCCTTAATAATATAGAAGGCGTTCTTTGTCCAAGTCCATCAGGAGCATTTTACTGTGTAGCACAACTACCTATTGAAGATGCCGACCATTTTTGCGAGTGGATTCTATCGGATTATGATTACAAAGGAAAAACAGTAATGATGGCACCTGCATCAGGTTTTTACTCTACTCCTGGGCATGGTAAAAACGAAGTGAGGCTTGCCTATGTTTTGAAAAAAGAACTTTTATTGGATGCCGTGGAAGTATTGCGAAACGCATTAATTACCTACAAAAAAAGATAATATCTTATGGATACAAAAAAGGCGAATACCAATGGTATTCGCCTTTTTTGTATCCGTTATTTTCTTCTTTTATAGTGGTGCGACACCCTGCATTAAATAGCCACAGATTAACGCTCCGTACGTTCCGAAAGCATAACCTAAAACAGCCAACAATACGCCAACTGGAGCCAATGATGGATGAAATGCTGCGGCAACCACTGGAGCTGAAGCGGCTCCTCCAATATTAGCTTTACTACCTACGGCAAGAAAGAAGAATGGTGCTTTAATCAATTTCCCTACTACTACAAGTAGAATTACGTGAACAGCCATCCATACAATACCAACCAGGAATATGGCAGGATTATCTAACACCGCTAGAATATCCATCTTCATACCAATAGTAGCTACCAGAATGTAAATAAATACGCCACCAATCTTTGATGCGCCTGCACCTTCGTAATTTCTCACTTTAGTAAAGCTTAAAATTATTCCGAAAGTAGTTGCTAATACAATTAACCAGAAAAAGCCAGAACCTAAACTAAAGGTTTCTGCTAGGTAGGGCGCATTTTCTTTAATCCATGGCGCGATATATCCTGCTAAGAAATGCGACAGACCCGTAAAACCAAGGCCGATACCCAAGATTATCATGATGTCGTTAAACGAAGGAATACGCGCTATTTTTTGGCTAAACTCATGCATGTGGTTTTTTAAATTCTCTACCGAACTGGAATCTGCTTTGAACCATTTATCAATTTTAGCTGCTTTTCCTACTCCAAGAAGCAAAAAGAACATCCAAATTTCAGCCACAACAATATCTACGGTAATCATCATCGAGTACATACTACCCGAGATTAAATTATCATCTCCTTTAAAAATCTCAAACATAGCCGCCTGATTAGCGCCTCCGCCAATCCAACTACCGGCTACGGTTGTCATTCCACGCCAAACTTCATTTGGAGCTACTCCGCCAACTACATCTGGTGCAATTGCTGAAAATAATAAAATAGCCAATGGACCTCCAATGACAACTCCAATCGTTCCAGTAAAGAACATAATTAAAGCTTTAGGTCCTAATTGAAATACCTGTTTAAGATTAATACTTAACGTTAATAATATCAAACTGGCAGGTAACAAAAAGCGAGAAGCGACATAGTATAACTGTGATTTCCCAATAAATGGCTCTAGTGTAGATGTACTAATTTCATTTACTAAAGCATAGTGCTTTAACTCTTTGAAGTTCGTAATTCCTGAAACATCAAACCCACTATCAGCAAGAAAAGCAAGAGCTTGAGTAACATCTATCCATTTTGGAGATATTATTCCTAGTGTACTAAATACAGATGGTAAAAAATAACATAATAATAAAGCGGGTATCACTTTAAAAAAGCCACTGAACTTTGATGTTTCTGAGGCTTTAAAAACCAGCATTAACAACCCTATTAATATCCCAAAAACCACCGCATCATTGGTGATAAAGGGAATGTCTGATACTACTTCTTCCATACTTATTTTTTAAAATTATTGATTTTACTTATAATTTTTTTATGTTAGACTCATAAGTTTCTATCCATTGAGTTACGGTCATTTTAGACACCAATTCACCTATTAACTGGTAAGGAATGGTTTCCATTTTTTTAAACCGAATGCAACTCTTTCCCATGTCTAATTTCGTTTTTACGTAAGAAGGATACTCGAAAGTAAACCAATCTAGTAATTCAGGAAACGCATAAACTCCCATGTGATATAATGCTACAAAATTCTTTTGTGATGCAATACTAATAAATGGCAACGGAGACTCTGGAGTCACATGATAACCAGCCGGATAAATAGAATGAGGCACCACATAACTAATCATATTGTACTGCATCGTTTCTTCAAACCCATCTGGAATATTCGCTAAGATTACTTGACGTAATTTAGTCACAACCTCTAACCGATCTGGGGCTAATTTACCAATATATTCCTCTGGTGATTTTGCTACTATTGTCATATATAATATAGAGTAACAAGGATAAGCTATGGGCGCGTAATACGCAAGGAAAGAATGGTTAGCAAAAGCGGTTCATCACGCCTACTTACATAATCATTTGCGGAAACAATTTACGCACCTTTTCAATTTCCTCTTTACGTTTTTGAATGGCGTGTAAATAATCATTCGCTTCTTGCATATCAAAAACATTAATACATCTGTTGGCCATTTCTAAGGCGATATCAAACTCACTCAAAGCTTCGTTTGCTAAAATGAGGTTATAGGTTGATCTACTCGCAATTTTTTTATTATTTGAAGTGGCTAATAAATACCAAATATCTGCTGCTTCTTTCCAATAGCCCCCTTTGGCTAATGAATAAGCTTCTAGCATTTGGTCGTTTCCGGTAGAATAGATTTTACGTGATTCCCATTCTGTTTTAGGACCAATTTGTTCGGCATAGTCTATCCCAATTTTATGGGCCGCAATAATCAAAACATTACTAACCCCAGGCATATTAGAATTTAACTCAAAAGGTGTACTTCCACTTGCTGTAATGGATACTTGTGTATCTACTTCCGATTCTGAATCCACCATTCCAGTATTGGGATTACATAAATACACTTTAAACAGCATTTTCATATACACACTTTGCTCGCCATCAAAATAGGGCACGCGAACCGTACCATAAGTGCGATCTACAGGCGTTGAATAATGGACTTCATTATCTGTGTCTAAATCGGCAGTGTAGCCTTCAATAGTCACAATTGCATCGGTTTTCAAAACCGTACATGCGCGTTGACTAATTTTACTAGGCATATTCATACCGTTAAAATTTCCATTCTTTGGAATAAAATTCAGCGTAGTATCAAAGGAGTTAAAATATTGATTTGAATTAAAAACCTCTTTCATTTTCAGAAAGGTTTCTTCCACCATAAAATCGGTAACGCCATTAAACTGTGAAAAAACTTCGCCATTTACATATTGCGTGGTATTTGCCGTAGAAATACCTACCCTATTAACCAACGCAATGTCATACACTGGAATAGATAAAGGTGTTTCGGGAGGGTGAATTACCGAAATAGAAATTTTTGTAGCGCTACAACTTGACACTATTAGGGCAATAATAGCCCCAGCCATAAATACAAAACCTTTGTTTACAAACGGTTTAATTTCCATGCAGATTTTGTATCCTCTTTAGCCCCAACAAGCAATCTTCCTTTTCTTTCGGCTGTAAGATGCGCCCCAATTAATGCGGCTAATTCTTCTTCCTCTGGTTTAGTATACCTGAAATTTTTTGGGTCAAAATGCTTATTTACAAAATGCGTATCAAAGTTTCCTGTACGGAAAGCATCATGATTAATAGCATATCTACAGAAGCTTAATGTAGTTTCTACGCCATTAATTTGATAATCATCAATAGCGCCAATCATTTTATTAATAGCCTCTTCTCTAGTAGGTGCCCAAACAATTAGTTTAGAAATCATTGGGTCGTAATAGATTGGAATTTGCTTTCCTTCCTCCATGGAATCATCTACTCTAATACCTTCCCCTTTTGGTAAACGATAGGTGCTTAACCTTCCAATATCTGGTAAGAAATTATTCTCAGGATCCTCGGCATACACACGAACTTCAATGGCATGGCCCTTAATTTCTAAATCGTCTTGAGTAAAGCTTAACTTTTCACCCCGTGCTACTTTAATTTGTTCTTCTACTAAATCTAACCCGGTAATCATCTCAGAAACAGGATGCTCCACTTGTAAACGGGTGTTCATTTCTAAGAAATAATACTTCCCATTATCGTAAAGGAATTCAACTGTACCCGCTCCCCAATAATCACATGCTTTTGCAACGTCACAGGCACACTCGCCCATTTCTTTACGCAATTCAGGAGTTAATACAGTCGATGGAGCCTCTTCTACTACTTTTTGATGACGTCTTTGAATAGAACAATCACGCTCAAACAAATACACGATGTTACCATGCTCATCACTTAAAACTTGAATTTCAATATGACGTGGTGATTCCACATATTTTTCAATAAAAACAGAACCATCACCAAAAGCCGATTTAGCTTCACTGGTAGCCAGTTGAATTTGTTCTTCTAATTCAGACTCTTCATAAACAATACGCATTCCTTTACCTCCACCTCCAGCGGCAGCTTTAATGATAATAGGGAATCCAATTTCTTTAGCTACATCCACCACATCAGCAGGGTTTTTAATAGCTTCATCCGTACCCGGAACCATTGGGATATTGTAATTCTTAACCGCTGCTTTAGCGGCTAATTTATCGCCCATCATTGCCATAGATTTTGGCAATGGACCGATAAATTTAATTCCGGCATCGGTTACTTTTTGGGCAAAATCACCATTTTCAGATAAAAATCCGTATCCCGGATGAATACCATCAACACCAAGTTCTAAAGCTTTTTCTATGATAAAATCTCCGCGTAAATAAGACTCAGCCGATGGTGGAGGTCCCACACATACCGTTTCATCTGCAAACTTTACAAAAAGTGAATCCGCATCAGCCTCTGAGTAAATAGCCACTGTTGAAATTCCCATATCTTTACAAGAACGCATAATTCTAAGGGCAATTTCACCTCTATTGGCAATCAATATCTTTTTCATAGTTAAAATCTTTGAACAGTTAGCAAATTTAGTTTTTCATGAGGTTTAATGGGTCAATAAATCAAAAAAAAATACGCTCTAAAAGTTCTGAATTTCATTCTCAAAAGCCACGTTATTAAACCACTTTTGATCATACGTTTCATCCACAATTTTTTCTAATCGAGTTAAGAAGTGGCTATCCAAATTATTGTCTTTTACATATGCCACGGCCTCTCTAAAAGAGTTTAACATGCTTACATAAAATGAATCTTGCCGTATCCTTTTTTCTGCAGAATACACTTGTGCAAGTTCAATATTAAACAACATTAAATCGGCAATTACATCCGATTGAACTTCTAATTTTTTGAAATGTTTTATGAGCTTTTGGGCCACGGAACGTCTTGCTTTGGCTTTGCGTACATTTAAATTATACTCTTTGCCTATTTTAACTTTAGCGTCATCTAATAACTTATCTTCCTTAGGATTAAAAGCAAAATCGTAGTACACCTTCACCTCTTTAAAACGCGAGTACAAATCTAAAACTTGCTCTTGCATTTGTTTTTTGGTAAGACCATCTAAATACAATTTCAAATCTCTTTTGCTCATGTTTTCAAATGTATAAAAATAGTAGCTATTTCTTCTTTTTTTGTGTTGGACATTCCTCTTTGATTGCTTTTTTTATAGCTATAAAAGGAAACAATGAATAAGGATTACCCTTTAAAATGCCTCGTGTAAAACCCTTCCAATTCTTCCTGAAAAATAAAAGAGCCAAATCAAACACCCCAATCAACGCCCTAAAACATCAGAAATTAAACAAGATGCAAAAATCAAAATAATATTTTTCATAAATCAACCTAACCTCTCATAAATTTTTTTCGTGTTATTGTTTAAGTAACAATTCCAAATTATATTAATTATAAGAAAGACATATAGCATGAAAAAATTTTTACTTTTTGCTGCGGTAATTATCCCATTTTTAACTTTTTCTAATGAAGAATTTCAATTTGAAATTAAAGGAGCAACTACGGATTTTGAAAACCATGAAGTTTTGCCTTTTATAAATATTTTCCTGATTTCAGATAATGATACCATTAGTAAAACACAATCTGATTTTGATGGAAATTACGTTTTAAGGTTCCCCAAGTATGATACATATGATATCCATATAAAGTCTATAGGGTACAAGCCACAAATTCACCAATCAATAGTTTTTGACCAAATCTTTTTTGAACAACTAGAACCAATTTTACAGTTTAAATTATTATCTACCTGTATTCAATCCAAGCCTTATTTTCATTCTCCATGCAACTGTATAAAAAAACAAAACTCAGAATTAGCATCAGAATTAAGGGGTAGAATTTTAGATAAAGTAAAGGGCGAACCTTTGCCTTTTGTAAATATTATCTTAGAAAAAAACGGTGTTCAAATTGCTGGTGGTCAAACAGATTTTGATGGTCTGTATGTAATTAAACCAATTCCAGAAGGTACGTATACCGTAAAAATAAGTGATTACGGCTATAAGGAAATGGCGTTTAAAGACATTACAATACGTGCGAAGACTGCGCATTTTGTAGACTTTAAATTAGATTCTAAAATTGAACAAATAGAATCTCAAACTGAAATCAATCCGTATAAAAGCAAACTAATTGACTTTAGTCCTACTGGTGAGATTAAAGGCAAGGTGATGGACTCAGAAACAAATGAACCAGTTCCATTTGCAGGTGTGAGAGCAGAAATAAACGGTGTTCAAATCTCCGAAGGACTAACTGATTTTGATGGGAATTTCCGATTAATTAAGTTACCTCCCGGAAAATACACGATAAAAATTCAGAATGTAGGATACAAAAAAAGCACTTTTAGTGGCATCCGTCTGGAGAATGAGGAAACGTTTTCAACGAACTTAAAAATAAAACCAGCTCCGGTTAGTATTACATATTGTGGTGGTTATTACGTTAAACCAGAAGTTGAACCAGAACCAATAACCGATTTATTTACAGAACAAGACAGTTTAAATACACAAGACGATAAATTACTTCTAAATTCTAATTTATCAAGTAAAGTAGGAATGACCAGATTTACAGCCTATCCAAATCCAACTTCGGGCGAACTTCAAATGGCAAACCTATCGGGTATTGATGAAGTGAATTTAATACGCATAGACGGGACTATTATTCAGTCTATAAAAACAGGATTAATGACTTTCAAAACAATTGATATGTCGTTTCTAACTCCTGGTGTTTATTTCCTTCAATATATAGTAGAAGATAAACTTCAATCTCATCGAATAATAAAATTTTAAGAATCCTATCATGAAATATTTAATATTAATATCATTTCTAGCCATTGGGTTAATCTCCTTATCGCAAGACACCGAAATCCCGATTCATATTGAAGGAAAGGTTTTCCACCCAGATGAAGAGACGCCCTATAGCGGAGTGTCACTTCAATTATTTTCCAACGAAACAATGGTTTATAGTATGGTAACTGACACAAGCGGAAAGTACCATTTACCATTAAAGAAACTTGGCGATTATTACGTCATTGTTAAAAAGAATGGCTTTGATAATGACACCATAAAAGATATATCTGCCGATATTTATGAACCAAACGTGGTTGCTAGGTGGTATAACCGCGATATTATCATGGATACATTAGACATTAAAAAACGATACCAAATTGAATCAAAAAAAACCACGCTGTTTGCACCATATCCAAATCCAACAAATGGAATTGTTACCATATCGCGTATTCCTGAAACCAATGAGATTCTCTTGATAAATAGGCTTGGTAGTGTATTAAACACCATTCATATTGAAAAGCAAAAGTCGCTAACTATTGATTTAACACGTTTTCCTAAGGGAGTTTACTTTTTAACTTATATGGAGGATGGAATGTTACATGCTAAAAAAATCATGAGAAATTAGGTTCCTCAATCAAATGGTCTACACTCTTTATTTATTCATCTTTTAAAACAATTGCCATGAAAAAAATACTACTCTTATTACTCATTTCACTTCCATTATTAGCAATGGCTGATGACTGTTTTAGAATACCAGATATTTACGGATTAATAACAGATGCTAAGACGGGAGAATTACTTCCTTTTGTAAACATTGTTATTGAAAAAGACAATAAAATGGTTAGGGGCACCCAAACTAACTTTGATGGGTATTACTCCTTTTCTGGATTAGCACCTGGTTTATACACTTTAAAAGTTTCCTCTGTTGGCTTCAAACCTCAACGGTTGCAAGAAATAGAAGTAATTCACACCAACATGAAAGAGGTACTTGTTAAAATGGATCAACTGGATATGATGCTCCGTAACCTTTGTTTTGTTAGTTACTGCTTTATACAGGAAGAGGAAGCTCCAGAAAACCTTATTGAAGAACAAGAACTGTTAAACGCTAATGAAGATAAATTACTACCAAGTGCCGATTTTTCAACTAATGCAACTGCCGCCACTTTTACTGCTTACCCAAACCCAACACAAGGAATGGTTACTTTAACGCATTTACCAGATGCTGAAATGATGCTTTTAATTGATATGACAGGTAAAATTATTAGAACAATTTACCTCCATGAAGAACAAACAACCACTTTAGATATGGGGTTTCTAGAAAAGGGCATGTACCTTTTAAAATACGAAGAAGAAGGACAACACCGAATCAAAAAACTAATGAAGAACTAATGATTGTAACGCAATCCGTCTACACACCCTTTATTTTTTCATCTATAAAAACGCACTATGAAAGCACTATTCATTCTCCTTTTTACTACTATTTCACTTACTGGATTTTGTCAGAGTGAAACTACATTGGTTGATAAACCACATGTACTTCCATTTCAGGTACACATCATAGATTCGGCTACGTTAGAGCCTGTTCCTTTCACGCATTTGGTTATTTTAAATCCATCGAAAAAGCAACTTGGTTTTACTGCTGATATGGAAGGTGTAGTACCTATTCCAATCCAGTATTCTGACCGGTATGATATCATGATTTCCAGTATGGGTTATGAACCGTTACTTCTGCATGATTTTGACTTTTCAAAAAAAAACGATGAAATAAAGGTGATTTACTTAGCTCCTAAATCCATCCATTTGAAGGAGTTTACCATAAGTGTCGATAAAAACATATTAATTGATAAGTTTTGTTGGGGCTGCTGTTCCGTTCGGACGGAATGCTATACCATGACTAAGACAGAAACGGAATTAGGGCCTATTTTATCCGATTCAAAATTTGACAAGAAAGCATTTTTAGTTTATCCGAATCCTACACGAGGAATTTTAAAGTTAACTAACCTTCCACTAGAAAAACGTTTTTTCCTTATTG
>CAXMPG010000011.1:0-9997 GCA_964195485.1 uncultured Desulfobacterales bacterium | reverse complement strand
CATTTTATCTTTGTTAAGATGCATGGTGTTATCAAACTCTTCTGTTTCTGGAACCAATATTTTTGCCGCAATTAGAGCAGCCGGAGCCGACATGATAGATGCGGCTAGTAAGTGTTTCGCAAATAATGTTTGTTCGGCAGGACTATCGCCACCTAAGAAACCAATATATGCGGCTAAAACGCCACCAGCTATCGTTGCCATCCCACCGGTCATTAACGCCATCATTTCGGATTTTGTCATTTGTGCTAAGTAGGGTTTAATTAATAAGGGTGCTTCTGTTTGACCCAAGAAAATATTACCTGCTGTGGCTAAACTTTCTGCGCCAGATAATTTCAGTGCTCTTTTCATTACCCAAGCCATAGCATACACCACTTTTTGTAGGATGCCTAAATAGTATAATAAGCTTGTTAAAGCAGAAAAGAAAATAATAGTAGGTAGAACCACGAAAGCAAAGTTGCCAAGAGCTGGATGAATAGTTCCAACTCCAAATTGACCGAACAAGAACTCGCTACCAAAGTTGGTGAACGAAATTATTTTAACAAAAGCGCGACTAACCCACTCAAAGCCTTTTTCAATAAAGCCAACTTTTAAAATAGCTACGGCAAATATTATTTGTAGTAAAAGTCCTTTAACGACTAATGGCCAACTAATGGCCTTTCGGTCAGAACTAAACAACCAAAGCAATCCAACTAAAAATACTAAACCACCTAAACCTTGTAGAATTGATAAAAACGAAAAACTCATTGAGTCCATATAATTATATTTTGGGACGTGCAAAATAGTGCTTTTTGTGAATTAGAACCCTATATAGGAGAGGGAAACTAAAATGGGTTTTGAATAAGTTTTAAACCTAATTTATCGTCTAATTTGGATAAAACATCCAGAATAGAAATTAATTCATGACGGTCTAAATGCTGATTTGAGTGCGATTATTCCGAAAATCGTCTAACATATCAACAACCCGGCATACATTAATCAACAATTGTCTATTATTACCGTTAAAATCATACTTTTGCCAAAATTTTTTGAATGAGTATTAAAAAGGTAATGGTTGGCGATGTAGAATGCGGAGCTGATAAACTTTTCTTGATTTCTGGTCCTTGTGTGATTGAGTCGGAAAAAATAATGATGGATACTGCGGAGACACTTAAACGTGTGAGCGAAGATTTAGACATCCCTTTAATTTACAAATCGTCTTTCCAAAAAGATAACCGTAGCTCTGTAGATTACTACATGGGACCTGGTATGGATGAAGGTTTGAAAATTTTACAACGCGTAAAAGAAGATTTCGGATTTCCGATATTGACAGATATCCATTATCCTGATCAAGTTGGACCGGCTTCTGAAGTTGTTGATATTCTTCAAATCCCAGCATATTTGGTAATGCAAACTACGCTTGTTGTAGAAGCTGCAAAATCAGGTAAAGTAATTAACTTAAAACATGCCCAATTTTTAGCTCCTGAAAACATGACTAAGCCGGTGGCTAAAGTGGAATCTACAGGAAATGAAAACATTTTGTTAACCGAGCGTGGTTATGCTTTTGGTTACAATGATTTAGTAGTTGATCCTCGTGCTTTTCATCATATGAGAGAAACAGGATACCCAACTATCTTTGATGTAACTCATTCTATTCGTAAGTATGGAATTCCTAGTTCTGATCCTTCAGGTGGTGCACGTCAGTACCTAGATGTATTGGGAAGAGCAGGTGTTGCAGCTGGTGTAGATGGAATCTTTGTAGAAGCTCATCCTTGTCCTAGCGAAGCGTTATGTGACGCAGCATCGCAAATGGATATGACACAATTAAAAGAATATTTGAAACCCCTAATTGAAATGCACGAGCTAGAGGTAAAATACCGTAAATAGTTAGGCATAGTATAAAATAAGAAAACGTAATAAGATGGAATTATATTTAGATTCAGCTGATTTAGCAGAGATTAAAGAAGCAATGGAAATTGGTTTTTTATCTGGTTTAACAACCACACCAACTTTTATGCATCGTCACGGTATTACCGATATTGACGGAACAATTGTTGAGCTTTCAAAAATTGTAGATGTACTACAAATTGAAGCTTTAGGAGAAACTGCTGATGAAGTTATTGCAGAAGCTTACCGTCAAGAAGCATTAGGATTAGATCGTAATAAAACGGTTTACAAAATCCCTATGTCTTTAGAAGGTGTGAAAGCATGTAAGAAATTGACGGATGAAGGTTTTATGGTAAACGTTCATTTAGTTTATACTTTACAACAAGCATATATGGCTATGGAAGCTGGCGCAACTTACGTTTGCCCGCTTGTAGGTCGTTTACAAGATCAAGGTTCTGATGCTTTGGCTCTTGTGGAGCAATGTGTGAATGCTGTTGAATATTACGGTTACGATACTAAAATCATGTTTAGTTCTGTACGTAATGTAGAGCATGTACGTAATGCAATTACGGCTGGAGTTCATACCGTTACTGTTCCTTGGAAATTAATCAAGCAATTAACAATGAACCACTTTACCACAATGGGTACGGATCAGTTCACACAAGATACGCACATCATGACTGCTAAAGTTAAAGATGTAGTTGGTGCTAAGAATCCACACGTAGGTATGGATGCTACTGTAACTGATTGTCTCGTTAAAATGACTGCTGGTGGTTACGGAGCTGTTTCTATTGTTGATGCTAACGGTGCTGCCGCTGGTGTTTTCACTGATGGTGATTTACGTAGATTAGTTGAGGCTAAAGGTGCTGATGCTGTAAATAGTAAAATGAGCGATTTAGAATTAAATGCGCCTAAAACTATTGATGCAGAAGAATTACTTTACAAAGCACAAGCTGTTTTTTCTGAAACTAAAGTGGATTCTTTAGTTGTTGTATCAGAAGGAAAAGTAGTTGGTCTTTTGGATGTTCAAGATATGATTAAGTAATTGGAAGTCTGAAAAGACAGAAGATTTAATAGATAAAAAAAGCCATTCGTTTAATTACGGATGGCTTTTTTATTGTTTAATTAATTCTATATTGCTTTTCCATTATAAGGGGATTTTATGTCAAAAAAACTGCAGTTAATTATTGGGGCACTTGCCATATTCATAGTCTTTATGAATGTAAATTTTGCGCCTAGTAATATCCTTTCATGGGATGTTTTTGGGTATTACCTTTATTTACCATTAACCTTTATTTACCAAGATTTAGGACTTCAAAATGAGGAGGTTATCTTGCAGTTAGTTGAAAAGTATACTAGTACTGGAACCTTTTATCAAGTAGTACGTATGCCTGACGGTGTTCATGTAATGAAATACTCCATGGGGATGGCTATTTTATATGCTCCATTTTTCTTTATTGGTTGGTTAGCTTCTGTTGTTTTTGATTATCCGGTAGATGGTTTTTCCGCTCCATTTCAGTACAGTGTATTTGTTGGTGGTATTATTTACTCCTTAGTAGGGCTTCGGTATTTAGCGAAAGTATTATCCAAGTTCTTTAGTTGGAAAGTGACGGCTGCGGTATTGCTGCTAACCGTTTTCGCAACCAATTACTTGACTCATATTACGATGTATGGCCAGAATGCCATGTCTCAAAATTATTTGTTTACGGGATATGCTTTGGTTTTATGGTTTACAATCCGGTGGCATGAGACTTTCAAAATGAAATATGCTGTTTTTTTAGGTGTCATTATGGGACTTATGATGTTAAGTCGCCCAACCGAAATTGTAGTGTTATTAATCCCTGTTTTATGGAATGTATTTTCAGTCGATTCGTTACAAGATAAATTAAATCTTGTTTGGAAGCAGAAATCACAGGTAATTGTTCTCGCATTGTTAATTGGTGTAATTGGGTCGTTTCAATTAATGTACTGGAAAATATACTCAGGTAGTTTTTTGTTTAATAGTTACGGAGCAAATGCCGGAGAGGGATTAGATTTGTTAAGTCCACATACATGGAAGTTTTTATTCAGCTACCGTAAAGGCTGGTTGGTATTTACTCCAGTAATGGGAATTGCAATTATTGGGTTTTATTTTATCTTCAAAAAGAATGTTCGGATATTTTGGCCGCTCTTAGCCTATTTTGTATTCAATTTATACTTGGTGTCGAGCTGGACAACATGGTGGTATGCGCAATCATTTAGTCAGAGGTCAATGGTGTCGTCCTATCCGTTTATGGCGATTGGTTTAGGCTATTTATTGATGTGGTTAAATGAACAAAACAAGTTGGCTAAAAACTTGGGGTACAGTATTTTAGTCTTAGCTTTACTGTTTAATGTTTTTCAAACCGTACAACACCACCGTGGTGTTTTACATGGTGATAGAATGACTAAAGAGTATTACTGGGCTGTTTTTGGTAAGTTATCGGTTACTGAGGAGGATAAAAAATTACTATTAATAGACAGAGGTTTTGATGGGGTTGAACGTTTTAAAAACGAAGAAGAGTATCAGGGAAAAGTACTTGAGAAAATTGATTTTGACATCATGGAGAACAGTCCGTCCGCAATTGCTTATTCTGGGTGTTGTGCATTTGAATTGAATTCTGAAACGGAATTCTCTCCTTTTATAGAGACTACATTTTCTGAGTTAACTTCTACTGATCATGCTTGGGTTAGAATAAGTGCTTGGGTTTATCCTTTGGAGTTTGATGTAGAAAATCCTTTTAGTTTGGTGGCTCATTTTAGCTATAATTCCTACCCATATAAATACAGAACAAAAGATGCAACGGATTTTAAGTTAATTCCGAATACTTGGAATAAAGTACAAATGGATTACTTGACGCCAGAAGTACGAACAAAGAAAGATTTTTTTAGAACCTTGATTTGGTATAGGGGAAATAAAAAAATGTATGTGGATGATTTGAAAATGGAAGTGTTTGTAGCTAAGTAACTGATTTATTAGCTCCCTCCAAAAAAAGAAAGAAGTAACGCCTCGACTACATCCATAAAAAAAGCGGCTAACCTGATGGTTGCCGCTCACAATTTTATCGCGTAAAAATATTACTCAAACTTAATCAATACTTGTCCTTTTTCAACGGCAACACCAGTTTCTGTATTAATGCTTTTAACCACTGCATCGGTTTGAGATTTAATAATGTTTTCCATTTTCATGGCTTCCAGTATTAAAACTTGATCACCTTTTTTGATAACATCACCTGCTTTTACAAGAATATCTAAAACAAGTCCCGGCATAGGCGATTTAATTTCGCTCACCTTCTTAACAGCCATGTTTTCTAATCCCAAATCTTTTAAAAGTTGGTCAAATTGGTCTTTAAGTTTAATCGCATATTTCCGACCATTAATTCTTAAAACCGCAGTTTTGTTATCTGTGTTTAGGTTTGCAACCTCTACGCGGTAATCAACACCATCTTTAGTAACTATCCAGTTATGAGCATCTTTTTGAGCCATATCCATGGTATAGTCAGAGCCATTAATAGTTCCGTTGTGATGTTCTCCATTTTCTGGAACGACATCATAATTCTTGTTGTTTATTGAAACCTGGTACATGTGCTATAATTTAAGTGTTCAAAGGTAGTAATATTGATAAAATCTCTTTATTCTAAAACGTTGTTTTATTTTATAGAAGGCTTTTTATCCTCGCAGATACTTTTTTATCTTGCGGTGCGAAAGAATCGAAGAATAATACGTGCTATGAAAAAAATATTGATTGCCATTGCCGTAATTGGTAGTATACTGTCTAGTTGTAACCCTTCTAAAACCAATGCTAAATATTTGGATGATGCGGTTGAGTTAACTGCTGTGGAAGTATTTTCTAATTCTCCTTATCGCGCATCACGTACCCGAACCATTGATCTTGTTCATACGGATTTGAAAGTTCGTTTTGATTGGACGAAACAATACTTATACGGGAATGCTACCTTGACTTTGAAGCCTTATTTCTATAAAACGGATCAGGTTGTTTTAGATGCAAAAGGACAAGAAATAATAGCGGTAAGTTTACTGGATGGGACACTTAAAAAGAAGCTAGATTATACCTATATCAATGATGTTTTAACGATTCAATTAGATCGTAATTACGGGAATTCTGAATTAATTAAAATATTTATTGATTACGTAGCCAAGCCAGAAGAGCGAATAACGAACAAAGGACATGCGGTCGCAGATGATAAAGGGCTCTATTTCATTAACCCGTTAGACGAAGACATTAATAAACCCCAACAATTATGGACACAAGGAGAGACGGAAGCCAGTGCTGTTTGGTTTCCAACTATTGATGCTCCGAATGAAAGATGTACGCATCAAATTTCAATGACGGTGGATGAAAAATTCGTGACTTTATCTAATGGTGATTTGGTGAGTTCCACAAATAATGGTGATGGTACCCGAACCGATACATGGGTTCAAAACAAGCCTATTGCGCCCTATTTATTTATGATGGCAGTAAGCGAGTATGAGGTAGTTAAAGATTCGCTAAATGGAATGGAGGTGAATTATTATGTAGACCCTGGTTACGAAAATGATGCACGCGAAATTTTTAAAAACACGACCGAAATGATTACGTTTTACTCGGATGTTTTAGGGTATGATTACCCTTGGAGTAAATATTCACAGGTTATTGCGCACGATTATGTGTCGGGTGCTATGGAGAATGTAGGAGCGGTGATTTTTGGTGATTTTGTGCAGCAATCGCATCAAGAAATGATTGATGGAGATAATGAAGAAACGGTGGCTCATGAATTGTTTCATCATTGGTTTGGCGATTTGGTTACGTGTGAATCATGGTCCAATTTACCTTTAAATGAATCATTTGCTACCTATGGCGAATACTTGTGGTTTGAGCATAAATATGGCGACTTAAGAGCAGATGATCATCTTAATTCTGATTTAGAAAAATACCTGCAAGAAGCGAGTAGTGGTAGTGTGCATGATTTGATACGGTTTAAGTATAACAAAGCTGACGACATGTTTGACAGTCATTCCTACGCCAAGGGAGGTCGTATTTTACACATGTTAAGGAACTATGTTGGTGATGAAGCTTTCTTTGCCGCTTTAAAGTTGTATTTGCATGATAATGCGTTTTCTTCGGTGGAGATTCATCAACTAAGATTGGCTTTTGAAAAAGTCACCGGAGAGGATCTAAACTGGTTTTTTAATCAGTGGTTTATGGGTAAAGGTCATCCAGAATTAGAAATAACGTATACCTATGATTCTACTACATCGTTACAACACATTGTGGTAGATCAATTACAAGATGTAGATGAGTATGCGATGTTTAGACTGCCGGTCGACATCGATATCTATATTGGAAGTGTAAAGCAAACCTACCATGTAATTGTTGATAGTGTGAGTATGACCTTTAGCTTTAATGTAAGCGCAAAACCAGATTTGGTAAATTTTGATGCTCAAAAGGTCTTGGTTTGTACGAAGTCTGAAAATCATACTATGGCCGAAATGAAATTTATGTATCAAAACGCGCCATTATTTAAAGATAAGCATGAAGCGTTACTTTTTGCCTATTCAGAAGAAAATGATGTGGATGTGGCTAAGAGTGTAATACTGGATGCTATGATGGACGAATACGCTGGGATTAGAAGTTTAGCGATTTCGTTTTATGATAAATTCAACGAAATTGAAGATCTAAAATTAAGAGATGTATTGGTTTACTCGTTACAAAATGATCCATCATCTAGTGTAAGAACCGAGGCAGCAATAGCGCTATACGATTACTATACTTGGGATGAGGGGATGGGGAATATTTTCGCTAACCAAATCACCGCAGATAGCTCATTTATGGTGATTAGTGAATTGATTAGAGGAATTGCGATATCAGATTCTACTTTAGGTTTGAAGTATGCTAAAATGTTTGAAAACACTAAGAACCTTGATGTAATGCTTTCTTGCGCAGAGGTATATTCGGTGTACGGAAATAAATCAAATAGTGATTTCTTTATAAAACTTTACCCAAGTGCAGATGGTTATTATGTAATGAGCTTCTTAGATTATTACAAAGACTACCTGATGCTAATTGACGATGTAGAAGGTCAGAATAGCGCTTTAACTATTTTTGAAAAAGTGGCTAAAAATGAAATGGGTTGGTTTGTGAAATATTATGCGGTGAGTGGATTAGTGGATTTAAGAACCCATTATGATGCTATGGCTAATCGTAATAAGAATTCTGGTAATTCTGCAAAAGCCAATTCTTACATTGCTTTGGTGAAAAGAGTAGATGATTTCTTAACGGCATTACGTGTTTCTGAAAAGGACTCCCGCGTGTTTATGAAACGTTAATATTCTCGTTCTAATTTCTTGTAATAACCCCTGCAATCATATATTTTGCAGAAGCTAGCTGTACACTATGAGTATGTAGATTAGCCTACTATATATTAACTTAAAAATTTAATTATTATGAATTGGTACTTTGCAGTTTTGAAAAAATACGCGGAATTTGATGGGCGTGCTAGAAGAAAAGAATATTGGATGTTTACCCTAATTAGTGGCATTATTACACTGATTCCTTACACGTATTTGGTGAGTGTTATTGTGGCAGATCCTGATGCTGGCTTTACTGGTGAAGCTTCTGCAATCATTAGCTTTTTTGGCTTTTATTCGTTGGGTGTCTTTATTCCAACACTAGCAGTAACGGTTCGTAGATTGCATGATACCAATAGAAGTGGTTGGGCTATTTTATGGGGATTAGTTCCATTAATAGGAAGTTTCATGGTGTTGTATTTCTTAATATCTGAAGGTCATCCTGGAGTAAATCAATATGGAGAGAATCCTAAAGAGCAAGAGAATTTTCAACTTTACGAAGATTAACCCTTAAAAGACTTTAATATGAATTGGTATATCACCGTTTTAAGAAAATATGCGGAATTTGATGGAAGAGCAAGAAGAAGCGAGTATTGGTATTTTATTTTAGTAAATTTCATGGTTACCTTGTTGTTTTCAGGACTCGGTTTAGCCTTTGATTTTATGGAAATGGGTAATGTCTATTCATTAGCAGTTTTTGTTCCATCCCTTGCTGTTTCTGTAAGAAGATTACATGATATTGGGAAGACTGGTTGGAATTACTTCTGGGTTTTCGTACCCATCGTAGGTTGGGTAATCTTAATAGTTTATCATGCTAGAGATGGGGTGGTAGGCGAGAACGAATACGGAGTTAATCCTAAAGACCAAGAAGACTTTCAACTTTACGAATAATAACCCTTTGACTAAAGAGTATGAAATGGTATTTATCGGTAATAAATAATTACGCTCAATTTAGTGGAAGAGCAAGAAGAAAAGAATACTGGATGTTCATTCTGTTTAATATGATTATTTCTTATGCTTTACAAGGGTTAGTTTTTGTGTTTGGGGAAGAAATTGGGATTTTGAGCACGTTATATTCGTTAGTTGTCTTTATTCCTAGTATCGCAGTAACCGTGAGAAGGTTGCATGATACCGGTAAAAGCGGCTTATATTATGCGGGTTTTATAGCTCTTGTTATAGTTATTCTGGTTGCAGGAGTGGTTGGAGCTACTTCTGGTGCAGCGCATATGGATTTTCAAAATTTTGATATTGGAACCTTAGATTGGTTTTCGATAGTTCAAGGAATGATGCTTTATATTGCTATAATTGGTGTTTTAAGTATCGTGTTTTTTGTATTTATGGTTCAAGATAGTCAGCCAGGGACTAATAAATATGGCCCAAATCCAAAAGAAGAAGGCGCTGAAGCAGAAGAATATCAACTTTACGAAGATTAATAATTTCAGCGTGATTCTATGAATTGGTATATATCAGTAGTTACAAATAGCTTTAATTTTAGCGGTAGAGCTAGAAGAAAGGAGTACTGGATGTTTACACTATTTAACTATGCTATTCTTTTTGGCATATTAATTATTGGAGAGATGCTCCAGTCCACTTTTACGATTAGTAATGTGACTCTTTACCCGATTGCTGATTTTGGAGGAGTGTATTTCGTGCTTTCATTTATTCCCTATTTAGCACTTTCTGTTCGCAGGCTTCATGATACAAATAGAAGTGGGTGGAACTTACTTTGGGGATTGATGCCCGGAATAGGTGGAATCATCTTATTTGT
>CAXMPG010000010.1:0-15316 GCA_964195485.1 uncultured Desulfobacterales bacterium | reverse complement strand
GGTGCCTTTGGCTAAAGTAAGCTGCCACGTTGTGGCGTTTTGTACTTCAGTATTTAAAAGCTTAGGTAAATTTCACGGGCTGAAAGCCCAGTTCACTTTAGCATGATGCAACGCCTCATGAATTAAAGAGCCTACAAACCTTTCGCCCTGAAAGGGCAGCTTACTTAATCATCCCATAAATATTGTTCATTATACGCCACCGCATATTCCTTCAGAAACAAAAGGTATTCCTCCTTAAAAGTCATTTTATGATGATGTTCCTCTTGGTTTCGGATGTAAGTCTTTGTTCGTTCTTGAAGAGACGGACTTACAGAAAATCCACCATAGCCACCTTGCCATGCAAAATTTTTGTAATGGCTGCTATTAGTTTTAATCCACCGACTACTGTGACGTTTAATTTCCTCAACCAGTTTTGCGAGCGCAATATTTTTCGACATGACGCATAAAATATGAACGTGGTCTTCAACTCCGTTTATTATAATAGGAATAGATTCATTGTCTTTTATAATCGACCCCATATATGCGTAAAGGGCTTTTTTTTCTTGCTTTCGAATTTTTATTCGATTGTTTTTGATATGAAATACAATATGAATGTAAAGAGAGGATAAAGACTGTGACATAGTTTCGAGTTTTTACAAGAGCTCAGGTAAATAAATTGCTCTTTCAGGGCGTAAGTTACTTCTTTTACTCCTGTTTACCAAGGTGGTACCTTTCGCTGGACTAAGTTGCCCCTTTGTGGCGTTTTGTACTTCAGTATTTAAAAGCTTATGTAAATTTCACGGGCTGAAAGCCCAGTTCATTTAGCATGAGGCAACGCCTCATGAATTAAAGGGATTACAAAATTATTCGCCCTGAAATAGCAGCTTAGTTTATCCGCATATAGGTAGCGTCCATCATGCTCTACTAGATACTCTTATTTAAGACCAAAGGGAGTACTTCTTTATTCAGAGTTACATTAGGCCATGCTTTTCGTTGAAATAAGCTGCTACGCTTTGTGTGATTATAAATCAGATTAATGTTTACCAGTTACATTTTAAAAACTACGAAATGGGTTAAAGTAGTTCTACGGGCTGAAAGCCCAGTTTATTATAACCTGAGGCAACGCCTCAGCTCTTAAAGACTTGTAAAATCATTCGCCCTGAAAGGGCAGCTAAAACATCTTTTTAAAATCAAATACTCTATTTACAACATCTTCAAGATATCTTCAGCGCTTGCTCTATTAAGGTAATTGTAGTCAAATTGCTTATATATGATTTTTCCGTTCTTGTCGATAATGTAGGTTGCAGGAACAGGCAATTGGGCTTTATCCGCTCCATTATTTTCTGCAATATCAGATTGTAACTTGGTCAAAATTTTGTTGGTGTACTTTTTCGTTACATCAAACAAAACATCATAGTCGTTTACAATTTGCAAGCTAGAATCAGATATAAAAATGAAATCTGATTTTGTATCTTCTTTGGTGTTCTCCGCATGGGCTGTAAGTTCCGGAGATATAACTAAAACGGTAGCTCCCTTAGCGGTGATTTTTGACAGGCTTTCATTAAGTTCAGCCAAGTATCTCGTGCAGACCGGACACCATTCACCACGGTAAAAAATCACTACAACAGCACCTTTTTTAATTAATTCTTCGGTATCAATTTTCTTTCCCGTAATTGAGGTTGTATTAATTCGTGGCGCAATTGTGTCCACCGGAATCCCTATGGGTAATACAAAATTTGTATCCATACCATATTGTGTCGGATTGGTTTGGGCTTGAGAAAAATGTCCTGTCACTAAAGCGACAAGTAAAATAAAAACGGACTTCATAATTGTTTGATTTGAATTTTGGTGCAAAAATAAAACACGAGTTTAAGGTAAAGTGACTTGTGTCTTACAAATTAGAGCTTCTAGGGTAGTTGGTATTATTCATGATTCCAATAGTGTAAAGGTCAAGAATCTTTGATTAATAAAGGACTAGTGATAGTTTCACTCCATTTCGACAGCTGCACGGGAGAAACTATCATTATATAAGTGGTTATCTTTTAAGAAGAATCTATTTTAGCTAATTAACCACGAAGACCGTTTTGATTTTGTTAATACAGCTCCAAATAAGCGTAACAAAATAATTGAGCGCCAGGTAGATGTTTATAACCCAGAGAATTTTGTGAACTAAGTCGGTTTTTAGAAAGCTAATGGGTAATTAAAGCATCTGAAAGCCATAAAATTGCCGTAAAAAGCCGTTGTTTGAAAAATGTTTTAAATTCAATGTTGATAACCTCTTGTAGGTCAAGATTAAAAATCTATCTTTGCAGCCCGAAAATTCGGGGAATTGGATTAATGAATTGAATTAAAGCGTAACACATTGGATACTTTAAGTTACAAGACCAAATCGGTCAACAAAGAATCAGCCGACAAGAAGTGGTTGGTTATTGATGTAGAAAACATGATCTTAGGTCGTGCTGCATCAGAGGTAGCAAAATTGCTACGAGGTAAGCATAAGCCAGCTTTTACACCTCATTCAGACAACGGAGATTATGTCATCATTTTAAATGCTGAGAAGATCAAACTTTCTGGAACAAAGGCTACAACTAAAATTTACATGCGTCATACGGGTTACCCGGGTGGTCAAAGAACTTTGACTGCAGATGAGGTAATGGGAAAAGGCCCAACAAGAGTTTTTGAAGCTGCCATTAAAGGTATGTTGCCAAAAGGGAAATTGGGAAGAGCCATTTACAAAAACATGCACGTATATGCTGGAACTGTGCATGAGCATGAAGCACAAAAACCGACAATAGTAAAATTATAATATGGAGACGATTAACGCATTAGGAAGAAGAAAAAGTTCTGTTGCTCGTGTTTACTTAACACCAGGTACTGGAGTTGTAGTAATTAACGGCCGCACACCAGAAAACTTCTTTCCATTAGCTACACAAAGAGCTAAGTTATACAGACCATTTGAATTAACTGACAACGTTGAAAAATACGATGTAAAAGTTAATGTTAAGGGTGGTGGTACAACCGGTCAGGTTGAAGCAATTAGATTAGGTATTGCTAGAGGATTAGTGAAAATTGATCCTGAGTACAAACCTCTTTTGAAAGCTGAAAGCTTAATGACAAGAGATCCAAGAATGGTAGAACGTAAGAAATTCGGTCAACCAAAAGCGCGTAAACAATTCCAATTCTCAAAACGTTAATCCGTTTCTGGGTTCAGAATCTAAATTTTCAAGACTGTTTTTAAAACACTACTTGGAAATTGCCGCTTGGTAAAAGGAAAGTGAACAAAATTTTAAAAAAGATTACAATGTCAAAAGTATCATATAAAGAACTTATGGATGCAGGTGTACACTTCGGACACCTATCTCGTAAGTGGAATCCAAGAATGGCTCCGTATATTTTCATGAAGAAAAGCGGAATTCATATCATTGATTTAAATAAAACTCAAGCTAAACTTGAAGAAGCAGCTGCTGCCATGAAACAAATGGCTAAATCTGGTCGTAAGATCATGTTTGTTGCAACTAAAAAACAAGCTAAAGCAATCGTAGAAAAACATGCTGAACGTGCAGGAATGCCTTACGTTACTGAGCGCTGGCCAGGTGGTATGTTAACTAACTTTGCTACTATTCGTAAAGCCATTAGAAAAATGGATCATATCGACAAATTGTTGGCTGACCCTAATTCTAAAAACATTGCAAAGCGTGAGCGTTTGATGATGAGTCGTCAACGTGAAAAATTAGACCGAAATTTAGGTCCTATTAAAGATTTGACTCGTCTTCCTGCAGCTATTTTTATCGTTGATATCAACCGTGAAAATATTGCAACTTCAGAAGCAATCAAATTAGGGATTCCTACTTTCGCTATGGTTGATACGAATACTGATCCAACATTAATTGATTTTCCAATTCCATCTAACGATGATGCATCTTCTTCTATTGATGCTATTGTAAGTGTATTGGCTGATGCAGTTATTGAAGGTTTGAAAGAACGTACAACTGCAAAAGCATCTAATAAAGATGATGCTCCTAAAGATGCTGCTCCAAAAGCAGAAAAGAAAGAAGCTAAAGTGGAAGCTGTAGTGGAAACTAAGGAAGTAGCAAAAGAAGAAACAACAGAAGTGGCTACAGATGTAGCTACTGAAAAATAATTCTATAAAATTTCTATAATGGTTAAGATAACTGCTGCAGAAGTAAATGCTTTGCGTAAACAAACTGGCGCTGGCATGATGGATTGTAAAAGAGCCTTAGTGGAAGCTGAAGGTGACAAAGACATGGCCATCGACATCCTTAGAAAAAAAGGACAAAAAGTTGCTGCTAAGAGAGGCGACAACGAAGCAAAAGAAGGTTTAGCAATGGCTATGAGTAACGGTGCCAACGGTGTTGTTATTCGTTTAAATTGTGAAACTGATTTCGTTGCAAAGAATGCAAACTATAATGCTTTAGTAAGTGAAATTGCTAAAATCGCATTAGATTCTGGTTCTAAAACAATTGAAGAGTTAAACGGTCAAGCTATGGCTGGTGTAACTGTTGCTGAAGAAATCACAAATCAAGTGGGTAAAATTGGTGAAAAGTTAGATTTATCTGCTGTAAACGCCATTTCTGCTGAAAGTGTTATTGCGTATAATCACCCAGGAAATCAAGTAGCTACTTTAGTAGGTATGAGTGCTGCTAGTGATGAGGTTAGCGAAGCTGGAAAAAATGTTGCAATGCAAGTTGCTGCAATGAATCCTGTTGCTTTGAATAAAGATTCTATTCCACAGTCTGTAATTGATAAAGAATTAGAGATAGGAAGAGATTTAGCTATTCAAGAAGGGAAACCAGAAGCGATGGCTGATAAAATTGCGCAAGGTCGTTTAGGTAAATTCTTCAAGGAAGCTACTTTATTAGATCAAGCTTTTATTAAAGACAACAAATCAACGGTATCTAAATACTTAGATGGTGTAAGCAAAGGTCTTACAGTAACTGAGTTTTTCAGAGTTTCATTAGCGTAATGAAATACTAAATTAAAAAAAGAGAGATTGGCTACAATCTCTCTTTTTTTTGTCCTAATTTTCGGAAATCTAAATAGAGTTTCCATTGACTTAAAGAATATAATATGAGATTTAAAAGAGTTCTTCTTAAATTAAGTGGCGAATCATTACTGGGGGATAAACAGTTTGGAATTGACCATAGTAAATTAGCGGCTTATTCTAGTGAAATTAAATCGTTAGTTGAAAAAGGTGTTGAAGTAGCCATAGTTATTGGTGGTGGAAACATTTTTAGAGGTATCCAAGAAGAAGATGGTGCGATTGACCGTGTTCAAGGTGACTATATGGGAATGTTGGCGACCATGATTAATAGTATGGCTTTACAGTCTTCGCTAGAGGCTTGTGGTGTGAAAACCAGATTGCTTTCAGCTATTAAGATGGAGCAAATTGCAGAGCCTTTTATTAAAAGACGTGCTACCCGACATTTAGAAAAAGGAAGAGTTGTCATTTTTGGTGCCGGTACTGGAAATCCATATTTTACGACAGATACAGCTGCGGCACTTCGCGCAAGTGAAATGAATGCAGATGTAATGCTTAAAGGAACTAGAGTAGATGGTATTTATACTGCAGATCCAGAAAAAGACCCAACAGCTACTAAATACCAAAAGGTTTCTTATCAAGAATGTATTGATAAAGAATTAAACGTAATGGACTTAACTGCCTTTGCTTTATGTAAAGAAAACAAGCTTCCAATTATTGTTTTTGATATGGATTCAGGGGGTAACTTGTTGAAGTTAGTTTCTGGAGAAGATATTGGTACTTTGGTGAATTAAATTTTACCATACAAAAATTTTAAAAGCCGCTTTTAGCGGCTTTTTTTATGCCTTTTTATATATCCGTTGCCCTTGAGATTTAAATCGCTGTGCAGTCTCCGCATCTGCTGAATTAGCACTTAAATCGAAAATGTAAAAGGGTACAAAGCTTCTAAAGTGTTTATGCATTAACTTATTAATGCCGTCTTCATCAACTTCTGAGAAATTTATGCCATCTATTCCTATCGCATATGGCGAATCAATCCCTTGTCCAATATGGATAAATATCCCAACATAAATACCAATGATATTCGGGTTTTTTGTCCGTAAATTGGAAGCTCTTTGGTAAAGTAACCCATTTCATTTTTCTTTATTTTTATGAACAGATTAAACATTTTACGAATAACCACTTTATTTTGAGCTAGGTCTTCTTCGGTTAAATGCAACAAAACATCACCGGTTACATCTTCTCCTCCTTTATTATTAAGCCTCACTTCTTTTAAAATCTACAATGGCTGGTTTACGTTTTTTACCAAACCCTAGAAAATCAAATAAACCCATTCTTAAAAAAAAAATCCTGCAAGAATTCGCTAACCCTATGTAGGTGTATGCAATATATGTTACCGTTGTATTCGTATAAGATACCAGTCCTTCAAGATAATTTTTCTAGAAAAAAAACCTCAGGCACCTATCCCATTCTACTATCGATAAACGTAGGTGCCTGAGGGCTTCGACAACGGAGAAGTGTCTCGAAGGCCCGGTTTAAACCATTGACAGTTAGCAGTTGTTAAGTGACCACTCTAAAAGTTAAATTTACCCGTTGGCGCACTTTCTTTTTTGTTTTAGGCACTTGGTGCTGCCAATAGTGCTGTAACGCTCCTTTCATAATTAAAAGACTACCATGGGTAAGCAATAGCTCGTGCTTTTCTTTAGTTTCATTATGCCTTAATTGAAATTTCCGGGTGGCTCCAAAATTTACCGAAGCAATTTCTGGGTTTTTACCTAACTCTTTTTCGTCATCGGCATGCCAAGAAACAGAATCGGTACCATCACGGTAAAGGTTTAAGAGTACACTGTTAAACTGCACCTTACTTTTCGTTTCAATTTTTGATTTCAACGCTAATAATTCGGGTGACCATGGATTTGGTTCAAAAGTGCTTCCAGAGTAAGTATACGGTTTGTCTGCGTCACCGTGCCACGCGGTAAGCCTCGGAAATGGCAGTATTTTACCATACATATTCAATTCCTCTTGCTGCCAGTCAATTTCATCTAGAAACGTTTGATAGTAAGAATCACTCGCTATTTTCGAAAGGAAATTTGGAATGTAGATGTATTCTCCGTTCCTAATTTTGATCACCTCTGAAGATGGTTTTGTATCGAATATATCTAATTGAAACATGCCCAAATTTATTATTTTATTTACTATTGAAGATTGTAGATATCAGGAATGATGCGAATCATTTGGAAAGAATACCTTAAGTCATTAAGAAACAAAATAATAAGCTAATCAAATGTCAAAATTCATAAAAACAATTCAAGTAAGATGGTCTGATGTAGATCAAAATAGACACGTGCGTCATTCTGCGTATTACGATTATTGCGCATTTACACGTATAAGTTTTATTTCTAGTACAGGATATGATGCCAGTGAATTAGAGCATTTAGCTATTGGCCCAATTCTGTTTAAGGAAGAGTGCACTTTTTTACGCGAGTTAAAACCAGATGATATCGTAACAGTAAACGTTTTAAAAGGGGATATGCCAAAAGATGGTTCTAAGTGGACTATTCACCACGAAATCTTTAATAAAGAAGGCAAAAAGGCCGCTCACGTAACGGTCTATGGTGCTTGGATGGATTTAAAGCTGCGGAAATTAACCGTTCCACCAAAAGAACTAGCGGATGCTTTTTATCATTTATCTCAAGGAGAAGTCTACGTGCATAAATCGAAGTAAATAGTAGAAGGATTTTAGAGAGTGGTTTGATTCTCGGGCCTTCGAGATAATTTTTCTACGAAAAATCCCTCAGGCACCTACGTTTATAGATACTAGAATGGTATAGGTGTCTGAGAGCTTCGATAGCGGAGAAGGGTATCGAAGGCATATGTGTTTGGTTTGTAATATGTAGTTGCAGTTGAATGCTTTGAGTGGCTTTTGTCTGTCTTTTGATTTGGTATTCTTAGATGCTGTTTCAGTTCTTTAATTTCGTGACTATTCGCAATCAGAATTAACTGGGTTATGCCTAATGTTATGATATAGCGCTGTATTAGCAGAATCCCCAAAACCACTCAACCAAAAAAACACTCCCTTTATCCCCAAATAAACCCATAGGAAACATTTTACACGAAAAACGTTTCCTGTTTAAATAATCGTATTACATTTGCCGCCTTATGAATGAAAAAGAGAAAGATATATTCTTGAAAGCGTCAGAATTGTTTTTGCAAAATGGGGTTAAGAGTCTAACAATGAATGATATTGCAAGCAAGCTTGGGATATCAAAGAAAACACTCTATACCTACGTTTCCGATAAAAACGATTTGGTAAAAAAATGTATTCAACTACACATTAGCTCAAATGAATGTGCGATGCACGATGTATGTGATGTTTCACACAACGCTATTGAAGAATTAATTAACATGAGTAAAGTGGCTGGAGAGCAAATAAATAAAATGCATCCATCTATTTTGTTTGACCTTCAAAAGTACCATTCAGAAGCATGGGGTTTGATAAGAGATTTTGAAGATAACACCATCTTAGAACTTACCAAAGAGAACCTTCGTAAAGGAATTGAACAAGGTATTTACCGAGCAGAGATGAATGTAGATATCATCGCATTATTATACGTGTCGGTAGTGAATAGTATTTTCAATAATACGGCTCCAAGACAAGAAGGGGTTTCAATATCAGATTACTACTTTGAGATTTTCAATTATCATATAAGAGGAATAGCAAATAACAACGGAATCAAACTAATTAATCAATATCTAAATTAAATCAATGTTAAAATTAAATCTATACGGTTGGCTTATTGCTGCGTTCACTCTACTGGGGGTGCAAAACGTAATTGGTCAAGCAAGTGAATTATCATTCACGTTAGAACAAGCTAGAACCTATGCGGTAGAGCATAGTTATAGTACGCGAAAAGCGGTAATGGATCAACAAATTGCACTCAAAAAAATGAAGGAAACTACCGCAATTGGGTTACCCCAAATTGGTGTGTTGGCAGACTTTTCGCAGTTTATTGATATTCCAACATCATTATTACCTGCTGAATTAGGACCTCCTGGAGGCACGGAACCTTTTCCAGCTCAGTTTGGTACGGAGTTCAATGTGGGAGCGGCCGTAACTGTGAATCAAATATTATTCAATGGTTCATACATTGTAGCTTTACAAGCGGCCAAAGTGTATCGCGAAATGAGCGAGAAAATAGTGGTGAAATCGGAACGAGAAATTAAAGATGAGGTTACGCAAGCGTATGGAACCGTAATAATCTCTATAGAGAATTATGAAACCATTAAAGGAAACAAGGACTATTTAGAACAAACGTTAGTTGAAACGAAAGCGTTATATGAAAGCGGCTTTGCGCAAGAGCAAGATGTGGATCAGTTAACCATTCTAGTACAGTCGGCCGAAATTCAATTTAATAGAGCCGATAGATTAAGAACCATTTCTGAAAACTTCTTTAAGTTTCAAATGGGTATTGAAACTACGCAAGCTGTGGTTTTAACAGATAGTTTAACGGTAATTGTATCTTATGGTAATGACTCGTCCATAGTGGACCAACCATTTGATGTGAATGCACACATTGATTACGAAATAGCCGAGAACAATCAAGATTTACAATTGTTAAATTTAAAGAATACTAAGGCGGCATTTTTACCAACGTTAAATGCTTTTTACCAGTATAAACAAGGGTATCAATACAATGACTTATCGTTTAATGGTGATTTTTGGTTTCCAACTTCTTTATGGGGTTTGCAATTAAATATTCCTATTTTGAGTAGTGGTCAAAGAGTGTTTGTGAAACAACAAGCCGAATTGAATTGGCAGAAATCTCAAATTGATACAAAAATGGCTGAAGAAGGTTTGATGGTAGAATTCTTAACCAAAAAATCAGAATACCAATTTTCTGTAGATCAGTATAAAAATGCCAAAGACAATATGGAATTGGTACAACGTATTGTAGATAAAGAAACCATAAAATATCAGGAGGGTATGTCGTCATCCTTAAACTTGGCGAATGCACAAATTCAGTTTTTTCAAATTCAAGGAGCATACGTTCAAGCCATCATGGAAATGATAAACGCACGTTCTTCAATGGATAGAATTTTAAGTAATTATTAAACCCTAATCAATCAAAAAATACGGAAAATGAATCGAGCACTTGAGATTTTCGAGTACAAGAAAAATTCTAACAGCGAGAACCATTTCACCGATTGAATAAAATTAAAACAAATGAATCGAGCACTTGAGATTTTCGAAGACAAGAAAAACGCTAACAGCGAGAACCATTTCACCGATTTAATAAAATTAAAACAAATGAAAAATTATTTATACATTATCGCAGCACTTACCATGGTGTCTTGTTCATCAGAAGGTACAGGCGATTATTTAACAGAACTCACTACTAAAAGAGATAGTATTAAAGAAGTATATCAAGGGCTTGGTAATGAATTGGCCGATGTAGAGCTTCTAATTACAAAACTAGATACCGGAAAACGATTGGTAAATGTAACTATCCAAGAAGCATCAATACAAAGCTTTGAGCACTATTTTAAAGTATATGGCGGAATTAGCGCAGATAAAAACACCACTATTTATCCCGCTATGTCTGGCGATATTATTTCTGTGAAAGTAGAAGAAGGCCAATCGGTAAGAAAAGGGCAAATTCTATATAAAATTGATTCTGAAATTCTGGAAAGTAGCATGGAAGAAGTGAAAACACAACGCACTTTAGCTAAGGATGTATACGAGAAACAAAAAGCATTATGGGACAAACAAATAGGTTCTGAAATGGATTATTTACGTGCAAAAAATACGTTAGAATCGTTAGATAGTAAGATAGCTACCATGCAGAAACAATTGCAAAAAACAAATGTGGAAGCGCCTTATAACGGAGTTATTGATGCTATTTTTATTAAAACAGGCCAATTGGTAAATCCTCAAATACCTACCATGCGAATTGTAAATTTAGATAAAGTGTATTTGAAAGCAGATATCCCAGAGAACTACTTAAAGGTAATCTCAAAAGGAAGTCCAGTAAGACTACATTTTCCTTCGGTAGATTTAGCTTTTGATACTGAAATTAGTGAAACAGGTCGATTTATCAATCCAGCAAATAGAACATTCTCGGTTAGAATCAACTTAGAAAACACTGCTAATCAGTTGTATCCTAATTTACTAGGAATGTTAGAGATTCAAGATTACGGAAACAAAAATGCGTTAGTAATTCCAGCTAGACTTATTCAAGAAGATTCTCAAGGAACAAGCTTTTTGTTTTTAGCCGTAGCTTCTGATGGTTTGGTTAAATCGGAGATTAGAAACATTACTGTAGGAATGACTTATGAAGGAAAAACAGAAGTTCTAAGCGGATTAAATGTAGGAGACCTTGTGATTGATAAAGGCGCTAGAAACGTAAGCAATGGGCAGTTAGTTGCCATCGCTAAATAATTAATAAGTTCTAAAAATATTATTTATGAGCGAGCAATTAAAAAACAAAGAAGAGGTAACGCCATTTGGCATTACCAAGATGTCGATTAAGAATCGAACAACGGTATTGGTATTGACCTTTATCATTTTTGTAGCCGGTTTAGGAGCCTATATTTCTATGCCAAAAGAAGCCTTTCCGGAGGTGGTTATTCCACAAATATATGTGAGTACGGTGTATCCAGGTAACTCTCCTTTGGATATTGAGAAACTGATTTCAAGACCTATTGAGAAAGAGATTAAATCTATTACAGGTATCGATGAATTGAGTTCTACATCCTTACAAGGGGTTTCTACTATTGAAGTGAAGTTTGATTTTAGCGTTACTCCCGAAGAGGCTTTACGTAAGGTAAAAGATAAGGTAGATATTGCCATGTCTGATCCTGACTTTCCATCAGATTTACCCGCAGATCCGAATGTATTTGGGATGAATTTCTCGGAAATTATGCCCATTCTAAACATCAATTTATCTGGGGAGTTCTCCTTAGATATGTTGAATGAATATGCAGAGTATCTACAAGAAAAAATAGAAAATATACCTCAAATTAATGAAGTTGATATTCGTGGTATAAACGATAAGGAAGTCAAGGTAGAACTAGACTTACTTAAAATGGAAGCGACCAAAATCAATTTTCAAAATGTAGAGGATGCCATTAATTTTGAGAACATGACCATCTCTGGTGGTAATGTATTGATTGATGGGTTTAATCGCTCTATTAGAGTGGTTGGTGAGTTTGATAACTGGCGTGACATTCAAAATATCATTGTGGGTTGGGAAAAAGGAAATATCGTATACTTAAGAGATATTGCCACCGTAACTTTTGCGGAAAAAGAGAAAGAAAGTTATGCGCGTGAGTACACCAATTCGGTAGTGAGTTTAGATGTGAAAAAACGAGGTGGTGAAAACCTAATTGAAGCATCCGAAGCTATTACTGTAGTTATTGAAGAAGCACAAGCTAACTACCTTCCTGAAGGATTAGAAATTTCTATTACCAATGATCAAACCGATCAAACAAGAGATCAGTTAAGTGAGTTAGAAAACTCCATCTTATTAGGGATGATTTTGGTAATTGCGGTGCTGTTATTCTTCTTAGGATTACGTAACGCACTGTTCGTAGGTGTCGCCATTCCACTATCCATGTTCTTATCGTTTTTGATATTGAACGCCTTAGGAGTAACCTTAAATATTATGGTGTTGTTCTCTTTGGTTCTTGCTTTAGGGATGCTAGTAGATAACGGAATTGTGGTGGTAGAAAATATCTACCGTTTAATGGATGATGGTTTACCTCCTGCCAAAGCGGCATTAGAAGGCGCAAGTGAAGTAGCTTGGCCAATTATTGCATCAACCGCAACTACATTAGGAGCGTTTATTCCGTTGGCATTTTGGCCAGGTATGATGGGTGAATTCATGAAATACCTTCCAATAACGTTAATCATTGTATTGACATCTTCATTGTTCGTAGCACTGGTTATTAATCCAGTACTTACTACCATGTTCATGAAAATTAAGGAAGATGATTTCACTATTTCAAAACGTGCCATGACCATTATGTTTGGTATGTTAGGAGTAGCGTTTTTACTTGGGTTGTTTCCGGGTTTAACCGAAGGAAACATCCGTTACCAAATTGGTGATATGGGTCAATTGGCAGAATTGTTACTCCTGATTTCGTATATCATGGTAACGGTGGTGTTGGTTTACTTTTTAGGTAAAATGATGTTTTTAGCAGAAACTACTTCTAAGAAAAAAGTGGCTATCCCTAGTTTAATTTTAATGGGAATGGCTCTTTTGTTTTTATTTACTGGACAAATAGTTTCTGCCAATTTTATTGGAATTACAGGTACATTCTTATTAGTAAATGCTTATTTGATTTACCCTGCAAGTGTTTGGTTTAAGGATACGGCTATGGGTAAATTAGAGTTGTTATACGATCGATTTATCAAATTCGCTTTAAGAAATGGAAATCCATATAAGTTATTGGTCGGAACATTTTTATTACTGATTGTTTCTATGGGCTTGCTGACGGTATTTATGCCGAAAGTGATTTTCTTTCCGAATAACGAACCGAAATACCTCAACATTTTTATTGAGAAACCAATCGGTACCGCTATTGAAGAAACCAATGAGGTAACAAAACAAGTAGAAGAAATGGTTTTAGAAGCCATTAAAGTGTACGAAGAGCCAAATCCGGAAACGGGCGAAATGGAGAATTTTTTAATTAATTCTGTGATCGCCCAAGTAGGTAAAGGAACATCTGATCCATCGCAAGGTTTTACTGCGGGTAGTACCCCAAATAGGGCTAGAGTTACTATTTCGTTCGTGAAATATACCGAGCGTCATGGGTTAAACACAAATGATGTCTTATCGGATATGCGTGAATTAGTGAAAGGAATTCCAGGAGTGAAAATAGTAGTAGATAAAGATGCCAACGGACCTCCAGCTGGAGCACCAATCAACATTGAAGTTTCGGGTGATGATTATGAGCAATTGATTAGCGAAGCCAATAAAATAAGGACGTTTATTAATAACTCTAATATTGGAGGTATTGAAGAGCTAAAGCTCGATGTAGATCAAGGGAAACCGGAAATGCCAATTAGAATTGACCGTGACAAAGCACGTAGATTAGGTATTTCTACCGCTCAAATTGGAAGTGCGCTACGTACCTCATTGTTTGGTAAAGAAGTATCCACGTTCAAAACAGGTGAAGATGATTATCCGATTAATATTAGAGCGGCTAAAATTTACCGTGATAATCCAGATGCGTTAATCAACCAAAGTATTACGTTCAAAAACATGAACACCGGAAAAACTATTCAAGTGCCTATTTCGGCATTGGTTACATTCGAGAAAACATCCACTTTTAGTGCGGTAAAACGTAAAGATTTAGATAGAATCATTACTATTTCATCAAACGTACTGGAAGGTGAAAATGCCAATAATGTGGTAAAGGAAATTGAAGCCTCTTTACAAGGGTATGATTTGCCAGAAGCTATCACCGTTAGATTTACCGGTGAACAAGAACAACAAGCCAAAGAAATGGCGTTTTTGAGTAATGCGCTATTAATTGCGTTAGCCTTGATTATTTTCATAATTGTGTTACAGTTTAATGCGCTCTCAACACCCGTAATTATTGGTACATCAGTACTGTTTAGTTTGATTGGTGTATTGCTTGGGTTAGTGATTTTCCAAATGGATTTCGTAGTAATGATGACCATGATTGGTATTATTTCATTAGCCGGAATTGTGGTGAATAACGCCATTGTTTTGATTGATTATACCAACATCATTATTGAGCGTAAGCGTGACGAGCAAAGTCTGACTGAAAATGAAAAGCTTCCTTTCCAAGATGTCGTTCGTGCCATTGAAGAAGGTGGAAGAACAAGATTACGTCCGGTATTACTAACGGCAATTACAACCGTTCTTGGTTTAATGCCATTAGCCGTAGGTTTAAATATTGATATTTTTAGATTCTTTACAGAGTTAGATGCACATCCTTATATAGGTGGTGATAATGTAGGCTTCTGGGGTCCAATGTCATGGACAATCATCTTCGGATTAACGTTTGCTACGTTCTTAACTTTGGTTATTGTACCAGTGATGTTCTACATCACTAATAGATTGAAGTACAAGTTAGCAGGGCTATAAGAATAATTGCTTTAAAATAGTAAGAGGGTTTCTAGTAGAAACCCTCTTTTTTTGTGCTTTGTTGAACGGGTTTTGATGTTATGGCGTCCTTTCAGGACTTTGCTAGTTGCAAACATCTTAGCCAACACCCAAACGTAATACGCCTTAAAGGGACGTAACAACCAAAACTTGGACCTAGCACAACGAGCAAAAACAAAATACAATAGCAAGTCCCAACGGG
>CAXMPG010000009.1:0-7534 GCA_964195485.1 uncultured Desulfobacterales bacterium | reverse complement strand
GTGTCATGGCAAACCCAGGAGCTAAGCTGGAGTCAAGTAAAATATTTTTTGTAACAACTTCACCTAAACCATTATTTCCATTAATATTTATTACAGAGTAGAATAAACTAACGGTACGTATAACACCAACTCCTGTATGTGAAAGTTGCAGTGAAAAAAGGTAGTAGAGACTGTCATTACATGGGTAGGGTAATATGTTGACGCTTTGCTCGTGAGCAACACCATAGATATTATCACCATTTAGCATCATGCTGTGATTAGAACTCCAAACGGTATCTCTTTGGGCATAAAATAATAGATTTCCATTTTTATCACTTATGGTTGCTGAAGCAAAGGCTGATTTTATCGAAGAAAGACTATGTGTAGGTGCTCCCGAATTAAAGTCAAGTAAGTTACTATCCCCAAAACACCAAATATTATATTCGCCTTGTGCATTTCCGCTTATCGAAAATAGCAACAATAAAAATATGAGGTAAAGGTGTTTCATTGTTTAGTTATAAACTCGAATGGATAAGGCTGTTGTTTATTTTGAGGATGTTTTATACAATTGGTGTTAATATGCTAGAAATTAGTTAATCATTGGTTGATACGAATATACATAAAGAAACGGGCCTTCGAGACACCGTTTTTTCAAAACGGCCCTCAGGCACCTTAACTTTTTGTTTTTGCTTGATTTTTTTGTCTAAGTATCATTTTATTAAACTAAAATTAGTGGCCTTTTAGCTATGTGACTAAGGAACATTGTCTCGAAGGGTCGGTTACCTAATCAAAGTAACACTACCAACTCGAGTAACACTCTGAGAGCTTTCCCCCGTATTATACCAGATTTTATAAGAATAAATTCCCGATGGAACAGGTTTTCCATAAACTAAACCTTGCCAAGAATTCCCTAAATCAAAAGATTCAAAAACCAGCATTCCCCAACGGTCGTAAATCACGATGTGGTATTTACGTATTCCTTCGCCTTGAACTTTGAATGTATTGTTGTGTTGGTCACCGTTTCCTGGGGTGAATGCATTGGGAATAAAAAGCTGGGCGTTGCAATCGGTGACTTCAAGTTCATCATAGCTTTCACATTGTGCGGGTGTCCAAATAGTAACTCCATAAATACCAGTTCTGGTTATGGTGCGGGTGTTTTCTTCGCTTCCATTGTTCCATAGGTACGTGTGGTTTGGGTAATCTAGTTCTTTTACAATTTGTTCTCCATAGCAAATGATGGTGTCGTTACCTAAGCCAAATTCTAAGGGTTCTTCAACCGCGAGTGTAAAGCTATCAGTGGTTTGTCCGCAAATGTTGTAAAGGGTGTAATTGTAGGTGTTTTGGTCTACAAAAGTTCTTTGGTAGTCACGCGTACCATCATTCCAAACAATAGAGTTTGCATTATTTTTTGGAACTAAAACCGTAAATTCTTCACCGATACAAATTGCGGTATCACTAACAGGGTGAGATAATTCTGGAATATCTTCACTTTCTATTTTCAATGTATCGCTGAAAGTTCCGCAGGTATTACTGGCACTTACCCAGTAGGTTCCTGATTGATTAGCAATTAGCGTACTATCTGTATTGCCATTGTGCCATAGCCATGTTGCATTATGGGCTGGGGCGGATAATAAGATACTATCACCAATACAAAGAGTGGTATCCCAACCTAGGCTAAAGTTGATTGGAATATCGTATGCAATCAACACCGTATCGCCATCATAGCCACACAAGTTAGTAACCATTACCGAGTATTGACCACTGTAATTAGCGGTGATGTTAGCCGTAGTATCAGCGGTGTTCCATAAATATTCTGCCCTGCTCCAAAAGGCGTTAAGGTTGACTAAGCTGTTTAAACAATAAGTGCTATCAGGACCTAAATTGGTAATAGGCGAGTCGTCATACCACACTTCTATGGTATCAAAAGCTACTCCACACACATTGGTAACAGTGAGTGAATATACTCCTTGGGTGGTAACTAAATTAGAATCATGCCACGAGCCGTTGTTCCACAAATAGCTTGGGAAAGAGGAGCTGGTGTCTTGAAGAACCATGGTTTTATTCAAACACAAAATAGTATCGTTACCTAAATTAACCGTTGGTGGATCAATAAACCAAAGTTGAATTGAATCAGAATCTACCCCGCATAAGTTGGTGGTGGTAACAGAATAAGAACCGGTGGTATCTGCAATGATGCTCGAAACGGTATCACTTGTTGACCACAAGAATGTAGACAAGGTATCCCAACCGTTAAGAGTTAAAGAAGTACCGTTACATAAAATGGAGTCATTACCTAAATTAATATTAGGGGGGTGGGTAAAGTTGACTACAATGGTATCGCTATCTGCATTGCAAATATTAACGGTTTGCACCCAAATTGTACTTCCAGGATTATGCACCCAGAGCGAATTTACGGTATCACCCGTACTCCATAAATAAGTGCCGTTTTGCACGTTGGCATCTAAAAACAAGCTATCACCTATGCACATTAATGTGTCATTTGGAAAATGGACATAAGCGGGTATAATGGAGTCTATAACAATGCTATCTCTATCTATACCACAAACACTTGAGAGTTCTACCCAATACGTATCGGCTTGCCAAATTTCAATACCCAAAGTGGTATCTCCCTGAGACCATAAATAATTAAAACTGGTATCCGTAAATAAAATATCTAAGCTATCACCCTCGCATAAAATGGTATCGTTACCAAGTTGGGCAATTGGGGTGGGGTTAATACGTATGGTATCATGAATAGTATCATTTACACACCCAGAATACACAATGACTTCAATGGGGTATACCCCATAGGTATTAAAAACATGCAGCGGCACCACATCTGTACTGGTATTGGCTGCTCCCGATGTAGTATCACCAAAGTTCCAAGCTACAGAATCAATAAAAGTAGTGTCGCTTAAATAGAGGTTTATCGTATCGTACTGGCAAAGTAAACTATCACTTAGTACGTCACGGTGCACAAAAATACTGGGTAATGCGGTAGGGAAACCAGCACCCGTATTTCCTAAAGTCGTTAGAATTGTATCATCATATTGGCACAACAATCCTAAATTATTGGGCTGGGTTATTCCTCCTAAATAATAAGAGCCACGTGTGGTATATATTACATTATTTGGAGCTAAAGCGATATCATTATGGCCATAAGCTGCGGTGCCCCCTTGGGCATAAGTTGAGCTTACCACCATTCCGCTATTATTAATAGTAACTGGGTTGTTACTACTAAAGTCATATTGTAATAGAAATGAGACCCCAGTAATATACAATTTACTCATATCAGGTGAAAACTGAGAACAAGCAAGCGAAGTAACAGTTGGGGAAACACTAGTAGGAACAGTAAAATACATTGGGTTAGAAAAAGTACCTGTTAGGTTATTAAAGTCATAAACTTCAAATAGGTTTACGCCATCAAAAGTGCTTACGAGTTTGGTGCCATCTGGAGAGAATTTTAATGTAGGTCCCCAACCCGATGTGCCAATGGGACTATTTATTGGAGCGCCAATAGAAGTACTTGTTATTTGTCTTTGGATATGAATATTAGAATTTACCTTTTTATACGATATCCAATAATCTATATTATTACCATGACGGGTAAGGGCAAAGCCATAAGAAAGGTTAGAGTCGAGCAATATGTTTTTTTGAATCACGGCACCTAGGCCGTTATTCGCATTCATATTCACTACCGAATAATAAAGATTAAGACTATAGTAATTTGGTACTAATACCTGCGAAAGGTTAAAGATATAGTATAAGCTATCGTTACACGGAAAAGGTAAAATATTGGTACACTGCAAAGAATGTTGGCCATACAAACTATCGCCATTTTGCATGATTTGGTTTTGCGTATTGTACACATGCCCTCTTAATTGGTTAGTTGACATATTTTGAATGCCTACATCGGTATAAAACTGAAGGTTTCCTTGGGCATCAGAAATGGATGAGGAAGCAGAACTGCCTATATTCGCCACATTATTACTTTGAACAGGGCTACCTGAATTAAAATCTAAGCGTATATGAGAGCCAAATACCCAATTGTTATTTTCTCCTTGGGCATGGACTCCAAAAGAAAATATAACGGCAATGAATATGGTGAACAGTTGTTTCAATGAAAGAATTATATGATTGGCAAATTACAAAAAAAGCGTCAGAGATTAAAATTATCTCTGACGCTGTGAATATTAATAATTAGGTTTTATTTCACGGTGAATTTTTTATATGAAATTTTATCATCTTGAAGAATCTGAATGGTATAGAGGCCTGAACTCATTCTAGTGGGTTGTATTTGTAACGCCACTATTGAATTCGTTTTCTCTATTGTTTTACTGAACATAATGCTACCTGTAATTGAAAATATTTTCACGTAGATGTTTTCAGTAGAATTACTTGTGAATTCAAGAGTGAAAGCCCCATTGTTAGGGTTTGGGTACACATTAATTGGTGACTGTAATATCCCTAAAACGGTATTATCTTTCTCAGAATTGATTGGAGCGGATGTTTTATAGTATGCACCTTGACCAGGAGAGTCTTCACCTCCTCTAACAATAAATCCAAATTCTTGCCCTAGCCCTGGAGTTGGAAAATGTAAATTTGTGTAAGGAGGCAAGTCTAGGTCATCCTTATAATTACCTCCTACATAAAATAATTCTGTTCCCGCATTATATGAAATGTCGTTCACAGTAACATTTTCATTGCTTTGAGAGCCTACAAACCACGAACCAATTGCGGGTGTGTGTGAAAATTGTGCTACCCACATGGAGTTAAGTCCTAAACCTGATCCAGTATTATTATTCATGCTATATCCATCACCTAAAAATTCAGCATCATGCCCTTCCATTGTTCCTGTTACGGTGATAATATTTGGTGAAATAGATACTGCAATTGCCGTTGACGCATCAATGTTTCCAACAATATGATGTACGCCATAATTTCCCAAATCAATTGGTGAGAATTGTGCTACAAGGGCAGTTCTAATATTCATGGTGGGTGGATGATAAGGGCCAAACCAACCGGTAACATTACCTGTGTAAACGCCAACAGCGGTTACCACCAGATTTGCCGTTACATCTACCTCCAAATCATTAATCAATACATTTGAACCATGAGCTGGATTAATATATGAAGGTGATTGTTGCATGGCTGGAATCAATTGTACAGGTGCTTTTACAATTAATGCATCTCCTTGGTTTCCTGATTGAGCTGTGTTGGGAGTAGGATAGAGCAGTGCTACGTTAGCCAATAAATTAACCGCGGCATACACGTGGGTTGTTCCATTTATTTCATGTACTTCAAAATCAGAGACTATATTCCCTGTGCTTTGGTCAGCAATAACACTGTGTGTAACAAAATTAGTGTTATCAATACTTTTCACAACCGCAAAACCACCAATTTGGCCGCCAATATACTTTTGTGAATTCGGTTGAACTTTACCAGATGTATAGATGTCATTATAATCTAAAGCATAATCATTAATAGTCGCAAAATTAGCCGTGCTTGTATTCACATGAACTGTGAAGACATCTTTTGCTATACTAGAATTATTTGATTGCCCACTAGAACCATTAGAAGAGAACCACCGGTTATTAGCACTTAAAGCGATGTTATCCCATTTAGCAAAAACCACAATCTCTGTTTGATTAGCATTAAAATCTAAATCAAATGCATCAATATCGTAGTATGGACCGGTAGTGTTTTCCATATGTACCATCCATTCATAAACCCCACAAGAATTATATTTAACTAAGAAAATTCCTTTTTGATGTTGCACCCCACCAGAAGAAATAATATTCCCTTCAATTTCGGTTACCTCATCAAACTCACCCATTACGTAAACACTACCATCTTTATCTGTCAAAACTCTTTTTACGTTGTCGTTTTGGTTTGCGACATTCATGGTGTTCTTTGGCCATTCTTGATTAAGAAGAGGGTTCATGGTAATAGTGAACGAATGAAATTTAGTACAACCAGAACCATTTGTGATGGTAACTGAATAAATGCCATCACATAAATTAGTAATTTGATTGGTTGTAGCACCATTACTCCACAGGTAGCTTACGCCACTTGGCGAAGATGCGTTTACTGATGCATATCCAGAGCAAACATTTAAGCAAGGGTTATTTATTTGGTTAGTGCTATACGTAATTTGGTCATCAGTTACTACTATATTTGAGTATGGTGTAACCCCCAAATTATCAGTTATGGTAACTCCGTATGTGCCTGGTGATAAACCAGTACGTGGCACACCTACTGTTGATCCATCATTCCATAAAAAGGTTGAGGGGCATTGAAGAACAACATCAATGCTACCATCATTGGTACCACCGCAAGAAATATCGGTAACAATTGGTGGAGACATTATACATTACCCAAAACTATTCCCAGCAAAAGCGGCAAACAGTATTGCGATTAATAAATACTTAAGGTTTTTCATAATAATTAAATAATTAAGTTAAAAGAGCAATGTTGCTCTTGATAAAGGTTGAAAATGTTGTTGAATTAGCTATGTGGTATAATTACCACATTTTGAAAAATAAAATAGTTTGAAAGTGTTTAGAAACTGGATTGTTTAGTTCAAATTAGTTACAAAATTTGGTGGTAAATCTACCACATGACTTTTTTTGCTAATGCGTAAAAAGTAAAATATATGGGTTGTGTCGTTTGAATTTTTCTCTAGATAAATTCACCCATTTGTTTGCAATGGAGATGGCTACTAATTCAACACTACTTGAAGCCAATGCTTTAGATTTTATTCTATTTATATGGTTTTGAATGTTTGACATCGTACAATGTAATACTTCAGCGGATTCTCCATTTGTAAATCCGTGACATAGTAAATTTAATATTTGTTGTTCTCTACTGGTAAATTGGGGGATGGATAACTCTTGCTTACCTTTTGGGTTTTGTATCCAGATGTTTTCAGGAATTTGTTCATTGGAGTAATATCCTTTTTGAGTAACATCAGTGACCACTTTTTGGATGTTTTCTTTATTAATGGAATTAATAGAAAGATACCCACTAATGTTACTTCTATGAATAAGGGGTTTATGATCATCTACCAGTGGTAGTCCGATAAAAAGGACATTAATTTTGAACTTCCTTCTCAGATTCAATTCATTATCTGCAATCATAAACCTTATAGACGGCCGTACAAATAAGATATGATTGGACATTGTGTTTTTTTCAAGATAGGCAAGTAGTAGATTTTCATCATCGCCAGAGTAGCCTATTTCAAAGTTGGAATTCTCAATGGTGAATTTGACCTTTTCAGATAGCCAAGTATCTTCGGTTAGGATGGAAAGTTGCGTTTTTGACATGGTATGTATTTTAGGATAATGGAAAGGATCAGGAATGAAAATTGGATGAATATATTTATTGAAGTATTGAGTTTTATTGATAATTCTACTCGCTCCTAACATTCTTAGGAATGAAATTGTTTAATTCTGATGTACCACCTTTTTCCAGCGAAATTACTAACCCAATTTCCCAACAGGTGTAAGATTTGCAATTTTCAAAATGTGGTAATTATACCACATAGCTAATTCAA
>CAXMPG010000008.1:0-25571 GCA_964195485.1 uncultured Desulfobacterales bacterium | reverse complement strand
TTGTTTTCCACGAAGGTTGGAATGGAGCCTAACATGATGCTGTGTGCAATAGATACACATAGACATACTTATGTTTTAGGCGATAGTTGTTTGTTATACAAAGTGTTATTTTTTTGTTTCCCTACAATTAGCCATTTTTTATTGCCTTCCAAAATCAAGAAACAGAAACAGATACCGATTTTTATAGGGTACCGCTAAAGTATTGATTAATAACTAAAAAATCAGGTTGGATTCTTAAAAAATATGTCATGTATAGGTACAAGTTATTTTAAGCTAAGAAATAACCTCCATTACTTTTCCAGTAAGTGTCTCCCCAATAACCGCTGAGTTTTTAGATTTAGATTTTAAATCGGCTGCTTTTACGGTCCATTCTGCGCTTGAATCAAAGATAGTAATGTTTGCTTTTTCGCCTTCTGAAATTGGGGTGATTTCTTGGTTGAAAATGGCTCTAGGCTGCGTAGAAATAACGTTCACCCACGTTTCAATATCTATAAGGTGTGATAAATGCGTGTTATATAAACTATACGCAGTTTCAATACTAGACTGTCCATAGGCAGCAATATCAAATTCACATTGTTTCTCTTCAATATTCTGCGGACTGTGATTGGTCACCACCGCGTCAATGGTTCCGTCTGTAACACCTTTAATTAGCGCTTTTCTATCCTTTTCAGAACGGAGTGGAGGTGTAACTTTAAAATTAGAATTAAAGTCTTCTAGTACCGTTTCGTTCCAAACTAAATTGGCAATGGCTACATCACAAGTTACTTGAATTCCATGTTTTTTAGCTCTTTTGATTTGCGATACCGCACCAGCAGTGCTAATAGTCATAAAATGGATAGGTGCATCACAATACTCGGCAACAGCAAGATCTCGTGCGACCATAATTTCTTCGCTGAGTGAAGGCTCAGATTTCAAACCTAAGCTGGTACTCATTTTACCTTCGTGCATTACACCTTCATGAGCAATTCTAGCATCGTTTGGATAAACGATTACTTTTCCTTCAAATGTTTTACTGTAAAGTAAAGTCCGTCTTAATAAGTCGGGGTCTTTAATGGGTGCATGTCCGTCAGAAAACCCAACTGCACCAGCAAGATGTAAATCGTATAACTCCGCGAAGTTTTGGCCTTTTAATCCTTCTGATAAAGTGGCGAAAGATTTTACTTCGATAGCTAGTTCTTTAGCGCGACTTTTAAGATAATTAATTTGAGATTTGGTATCGGTTACCGGGTGGTTATTAGCCGATACAACAACGGTACTAAATCCGCCATTTTTTGCTGCTGCCGAACCGGAAATTAAATCTTCTTTATGTTCAAAACCTGGATCGTTAAACGCTGCGTGCAAATCAATCCATCCGGGCGAAACATGTATAGATTCTCCTTCAATTACGTTTTTTGAGTCCGTTTTAATATCCTTTTTGATAGATGTAATCACGCCACGTTCAATAAGAATATCTGCCGTTTTTAAATGGTGTTTACTGTGTGAATCAACAATTAATGCCTTTTTAATCAAGATGCTCATAATACCGAAGGTTTAAAATATCTAATCAAAATAATTTCAATAGCTAAAAATAGTAGCGTGATAAAAACAAACCAACGCCATAATTCAATGCCTGTTTCTCGTTTTTTAAATTCTTCTGAAAATTCATCCAAATTTCCGCTCATTACAGAGAAATTAGATAAGTGTAAGCTATCAATAATAGCTTCTAACTCTGCGGGTGTGTAACAAACGGGGTCAGATTCTTTGGTGTTGTAATTAAATGATAAGTAGCCCACTAAGCTATCTTTTAATTGCACTTCGTAATTTCCAGAAACGCTGATAGCATCGTGAAAGCCTAATTTCAAACCGTTGTTTACGGGGTAAATCTCTGGTATAACATCTACGTTTAATTCCTTGTTTACTACATGGTATAAAAGCTCACTTGATGAATTGGACTGTTTTAAAGTCACAAACTTTTCTTGGTCAATGATGAGGTAAGGTTGAAATTGTGGGGAACTGTTAAACGCCATTTGAAATAGCGTAGGTAAAAATATACTGTGAATTTTGAAGTTGCTACTTTCAGCATCTAACGGAATAGAAAACAGGTAAACCTGACCCTTGGCTTTTTCCCATTTCGATAAAATGCTTTTACGATTCGAGGTTCTTAAAAGAACGGTTTCAGAATCTTGATATAAATTTGATATAGCGTAGTAGCGGTAAATTTGTGGTAAGTTGATTTTTGCTTTGGGAGAATTAAAAACTCCGTCAAAGGTTTTACTTTCTAAATTGATGAAGTTTACCCGAGTTGAATCTTGGTTTAATATACCTAGGGTAGAAACGTTCAAGGCTTGCAGTAAATCGTTTAAATTAGTGCCTGATTTCTCTGCATTAGGTAAAACGACCAGACTTCCGCCATTCTCTACATATTGGGTGATGGACGCAATTAAGCCGGTACTTAAATTAGTTATTTCGTTCAGTATTAAAAGGTCGGTATGCGTTAACAGGTCTATATCTACGTTGGCTTCGCTCATTTCTGAGTAGATAAAATACGGCTCGGTATCAAAGGCGCGTTTAATGTTATTTGTACTGGATTGCGTGGTAATAGCCAATACCTTTATTTCTTCTAGAATATGAAAATTGAAATAAAAGGTATTGTCAAAAATTATAGGCGAATCTTCAATTTCAACAAATCCAGTATGCCAACCAGAAACCTTGGTGTTAAAAACTAAGAAGGTATCAACGTAGGAGTTCGCAGGAATATTAAGGTTACTAAATGACTTTTGAACATCATCAATAACGAGCGAAGTTCTTACTTGTCTAGCTTCTGTGTTACTATGGTTATAAACTCTTACATGTACTTCTTCCGCTTGATTTATTCTATGAATTGGGTTTTGAAACCAAATAGAATCTATCGATACATTTTTTTCTAAAACGGGTTCTATCGGAATAAACGTGTATTCCGTATTGGAGTCTACCTTAATGTCTTCAAACACATATTGCGATTTCTGAAAATCGGAAATAATGTAACCGTTAAAAGTTGTTTGTTCGAAAGCACTGGTTTGTCGTTTAATAATACTTGCTAAATTTTGCGACTTCGAACTAGGACTTAATTTTTGAAGGTTTTTAGTAATTTCTGTTGTTGGAAAAAGGTGTTGTTCCGCTCCGGTAAAATTATTAGTCAAAAATTGATGATTGATGTGGTTAGGTAACTCATCAATTAATTGGTAGCCTAATTCTCTTGATAAATCGAAGATTCTTCCATCTACGCTTCGGTTTTCTGAGCTAAACGAATTATCAATGAAAATGGAGGAGGGGGTAGCTTTTGTTTGCGCTGTTTGATTCTTTACGGGAATATAAGGCTGAGCAAACGCACTAACAATAGCTATTATAGCTAGAATCCTACTTAATAAAATAAGTAAGTGCTTTAGATTGGATTTAGCCTTAGTAGCATGTTTTACTTCCTTTAAAAAGGATACATTACTAAAATATACCTTCTTGTATCTCTGAAAATTGAATAAATGGACGATTATCGGGATTAAGACCGCGATGAGCGCAAAAAGAAACTGCGGATACAGGAAATTCATTAAAAGACAAATTTAGGCAAGCGGTTTAAAATTCAATTAGAATGACTCGTTTTTTTTAACTAAATATTAAACATTTAATTAATTGCCGTATTTATAAGGGATATTAGCCGTTTTTAGGGCAGATTTTAATGATTTATGTTCTAATATTGAAAAAATCAGATCTCGCAAAATTTTGTAACATATATAATTTTTCATATATTTCCGCTCGATTAGAATTTGAACACATAAAATAAATATAAATACTATGTACGTAGAGCAACTTTATACCGGCTGTATTGCCGTTGGGACTTATTATATTGAGTCAAATGGCGAAGCCGTTATTATTGATCCACTAAGAGATCCAGAACCATATATGATAATGGCTGCCGAAAGAGGAGTTACAATCAAGTATGTTTTTGTTACGCATTTTCATGCTGATTTTGTTTCTGGTCATGTTGATCTAGCTAATAAAACGGGAGCTACTATTGTTTTCGGACCATCTGCTAAACCAGGTTACCCTATTCATGAAGGTACAGATAATGAAATTTTCAAAATTGGTGATGTCGAATTAAAGTTACTTCATACTCCGGGGCATACTATGGAGTCTTCTAGTTTCTTATTATTTGATGAGAATGGTTTAGAGCACGCAGTGTTTACGGGTGATGCATTATTCTTAGGTGATGTTGGTCGTCCTGATTTAGCGATAAAATCTGATTTAACTCAAGACGATTTAGCGGGTTTCTTATTTGATTCCTTGCGTAATAAATTAATGCCTTTACCAGACAGAATTTTAGTTTACCCTAATCACGGTGCAGGTTCTGCATGTGGTAAGAGTATGAGTAAGGATACTGTAGATACTTTAGGGAATCAGAAATTAACCAACTATGCGTTAAGAGCTGATATGACTAAAGCGGAGTTTATAAAAGAAATTCTTACTGGATTAACACCTCCACCGCAGTATTTCCCTAAAAATGCAATGATGAACATTAGGGGAACAAATAACTTTGATGATGTTTTAGCGAAAGGTATGAGAGGTCTTTCTTGTGCAGAAACAGAAGTTAAAATGAAAGAAGGTTACCTACTTTTAGATACACGTCCACATGAATCATTCCAGTACGGATATGTTCCTGGGTCAATGAGTATTGGTTTAGATGGTAATTTTGCCATGTGGGTTGGTGCATTAATTGAAGATATTAATCAACCAATTATCATTATTACAGAAAAAGGTAGAGAGCGGGAAGCCGTTACCCGTTTATCACGAGTTGGATACGATAATTGTCAAGGTCATTTAATTGGTGGTTTTGATGCGTGGAAAACGAGTGGGAATGAGTCGGAAACTATTAATGTAGTTCACCCAAGAGATATTAAACATATTACGGAAAGAGAAGGCGGAATTAACATTGTTGATGTTAGAGCTGCTGGGGAGTGGGAAGCACAACATGTGGTTAGCGCAGAACATTTTCCATTAGCCAGAATTCATTATAATTTAGAGCAATTGGATAAATCTAAAAAGATGTATTTTCATTGTGCTGCTGGATACCGTTCAATGATGGCAGTTACCATCTTGAAAAATCATGGTTTTTCTGGAGAGAATTTGGTGAATATTGATGGTGGTTTTGATGAGATTTTAAAATCAGATTTAGACGTGACAGACTATGTTTGTCCATCAACTACTATGGCAACATAAAGAGAATAAATATTTCTTGCTACGAGAATTTAAAGCCATTTGTCATTTGACAAGTGGCTTTTTTTATGCGCGTGTTTCTAGTGTTAAATGGGTGCTGGAGCAGTTTATAATGCAATCAGGTATTTTATTGCACTTAAAATGGAATGTATTAAAACAGCAGGGTAGGCTGAAAGTACTTATATCTCCGTACTGGAATTGGTTAAAAACAAGACAAAAAAAGAGCGATAAGAAATTAATCTTACCGCTCTGAAATCATTTGAGAATCTAACTACAGATTAGTCTCAATATAGTCGAGTATTTTTTGCATTAAGTGAACTCTATCTTTTCCTCTCACATTATGCTCGTGACCTGGATATTCGAAATAATCTACTTGAACTCCATTTTTAATACATTCTTTTAAAAACAAATCTGAGTTTTGTTTTACAACGGTTGGATCAACCGTACCATGAATGATTAATAATTTGTCTTTTAATTCTTTAGCTCTTTCAATGTTTGATGAGATTTGATACCCTTCTTGATTTTCATCTGGAGTGTCCATGTAACGTTCGGTATACATTACCTCATAATAACTCCAATCCATTACTGGACCACCAGCAACACCCACTTTAAAAGTGCCCGGGTAAGTGGTTAAAAGAGATGTAGTCATAAAGCCACCGTAGCTCCATCCATGAACAGCAACTCTAGAACCATCAATAAATGGCTGAGACTTCAAATATTCTAACCCAGTAAGTTGGTCTTGCATTTCCACTTGCCCAAGGTTTCTGAAGGTAGCTTGTTCAAACTCAATTCCTCTATTTGTACTTCCTCTGCCATCTAACGTATAAACTACGTAGCCTTTATTAGCCATATGATACATCCATAAAGAAGCACCACCTAACCATGAAGAATGAAGTAACTGAACACCAGGTCCGTTGTAAACATAAATGATAACGGGATATTTTTTTGTCGCGTCAAAATCATATGGAAGAACCATTCGCGTATGTAAAATAGTACCATCCTCGGCTTTTAATGTATGCATCTTTGTTTCGCCAATTTTGTAGTCCTTTAAGGGGTTGTCAGCGGTAAGTAAATTAGAAATAGAGTAATTGCCTAACTCAATTAAATCATATGAATTAGGTGTGTTTAAGGAAGAACTACGTACAATAGCATATTTGTTATTATCACTCATCAAAACAGAAGAGTGATAGGCGTCTCCTTTTGTAATTTGAATAGGTTCTGAATTTCTACCATCCGAAATTGTTACTTCAAATAGGTGTTGATCAATTTTGTTCATATCGTTACCCATAAACCAAAGCTTACGCGATTTCACATCATAGGCTACAAATGAACGCACTAAAATTTGGCCTGTATTAATATGCCAATCCGAATTTCCGCCAATATTATACAGGTAAAATTGATTTAGCGATTTTTTTTCACTTTGCCATAAAAAGTCTTGTTTACCAATAAAAGTCAAAGGGTGCATTGGGTGTACGTACTTTTCGTTTTCCTCTCTTAATATTTCTGAATCAAACTCTCCAGATTTCGCATTGTATTTTTTAAGCGATAATTGGTCTTGTCCTCTGTTTAGGTTTGCGGCATACACATATTTCCCACTTGGATCCCAGCTAAGAGAGGTAAGGTAAGATTCTGGTTCATTGTCCGATTGAAGGTAAACAAGGTTGCCTGAACCTAAGTTATATACGCCAATTTGAACTTCTTCACTCCCTAAACCAGCCATTGGGTATTTAGTATTTTTAACCGTTGCTGGTCTGTTAGAATAATCTACTAATGGGTAATTTTCAACCAATGATTCATCTTTTTGATAAAATGCAAGAGATTTTCCTGATTCACTCCATATTACACCATTTTGAATACCAAACTCTACACGGCTTACTGTTTGTCCGGCAACAATATTAGGATCAGTATGCTTTGTGATTTGAATTTCTTCTCCATCTATAATTGCGAAAAGATTATTATTTCTAGTAAAAGCAACATCCGTAGAGTTTGGTCTAAATTCAAAATTAGCACCACCTTTAGGAAGTGCGTATAATTTTTTAGCCGTTTTAGAGTCCGCATTAAACAGAAACATTGCTCCAACGTATTTGAAATAGGCTTCGTTCTGACTAATCCAAGTAAATCGAGGTAAACGGGTCAACGCTTTTTTCACCAATAATTGTTCGGCTAACTCTCTGGTATTAGTAATTTCCGACTTATTAAAAGTAGAAGCATCTACTCTAATTAAGGCCTGACCGTTATCACTTTTCTCTACATAAGTGTAGGTGTTGGTTTCCGGAATCCAGCTTAAATTTGATAGTCGTTCGGAGGCTAGTTTACCATACCTTCCCATTACGGCATCTTCGAGGGTTAATTCTTGTTGTCCAAATGAGATGCTTGGTATAAGTACCAATAGCATTAATAAAGCACCTAAAAAATTATTCTTCATTTCCATATATTTCTAGTTATTCTTTCTTTTAGTATGTCGTAAAGGAATTAAATCCGAGTGATTTTAGCAAGGTAATGGTTAGATTCTTCTTCGTAAATTTTTTCTGCCATAAAACCTGCCTTTTCAGCGTGGTCTTTCATTAATCCGAAATCTAAAAACAGCCATGGAAAAGGATGTCCCATTTCACCGTTAAACTCCATTTGGTAAGTTATCTCACCGTAATAGCCGCTGTTTAAATCAATCATTACACTACCATCTTCTTCCTGATATAAGTGTAGAAGATCACTACTATCCACTATTATTTGTCCTCCAGGATTTAGCAATTCGTTTGCTTTTTCAAAAAATTGTGGCACAAACTCTAATCTACCCATTATGCCAAAGCCATTCATTAGCATTAGAAGGGTATCGTACTTTTCGTTTTCTATGGTATAGAAGTCTTGAAACATAGCGTTCTTAACCCCTTGTTTTTTCATGCAATCTACTGCACCATCTGAAATATCTATTGCGGTACAATCTTGATTTCTAGCTTGAAGTTCTAATGTATGAATTCCCGTACCTGCGCCTACATCTAAAATACGACCTTGACATAGGTCTAAGGCTGTTTTTTCTAATTCAGGAAACTCTCTAGAACCCCTAAAGAACCAAGAAATAGGGTAAGGTTCGGTTTCTGCAATATCAGAGTGAACTAAAATAACTTGCTTTTCTGGAGTAGCTAGATAACTTGACAATGCTTTACCGTAAATATCGTCAACCAAGTCGTGATTTTTATTTTCCAATGCTGTAGTTTTGTGAATTATTACAAATGTACTTAAGTATAAATTATGGCAAGTAGAAGACTTTTGAAAAAGGTGATTAATTCACAAATTGCTGATGTAATTGATCATTGTTATGATGTAATTACTGAATCACCTAAAAGTGAAGCAAAAATGACTGCTATTATTGATGAATCTGTTGAGTTATATGACAGTTTGATAATATCGGTTAATAATTACAGAACTGCGGAGAACAAAACAGCATATTTTGCTGAAATTGAATCTAGATTAGATTTAGAAGTAGATAAGTTAAACGGAAAAGTCACTATTTTATAGTGGCTTTTTAGCTTATTAAATAAAATGAAAGGGGGAGGGTCTTTTTTGTTGGTTTTGTTAGTAGCTATTATTTCTATTTTAGGTTACTACAATTTTGAGCAACAAAAAACTATAAAATTACTGAATGAAGAAATTTTAAAGCAAGCCCGTTTACGCCATAACCTTATTCTTGAAAAACGCGTACTGGAACAAAATATTGAAAAGCTAACTCCTGATTCTTTGGTTATTACGACTGGAAGTGAGTGGTAGAATGTACAAAATCAATGATTGTTTTTGTTTTTAACTGATCAATGGGTTTAACCAAGTACTCCTGAACACACTCAAAACTCAAACATTCGTTTTTATTCTTTGATAGAATAGAAGAACTTAACATAAAAACCGGAGGGCTAAAGCTATTCACTTGTAGTTTTTTAAGTAGTCCAAGACCATCTAATTCAGGCATATGAAAATCTAACATAAGCACATAGTCTTGTTTAGAATTAGAAATAATTTCATAACCCATAATACCATTTTCTGCGGTCACAATAGAACCTTTAAATCCTGCGATTTCTAAATTTCTTTTTGCGAGCATCCGTGCTATTGGATCATCATCAATAATTAATATATTCTTTGGGGTGTTGGAATATGCCATGTGTCAAATATAAACTAGAGGCATTCTTATATCTAATACAAAAACGGGAGATAATAACGAGGGGATGTTAATAAAGTAAAGTGGCTTTAGCTAGGTAATTATCCAATAATAAATTAAGCATAAGGTAGTAAGCCTGCTGGATGCCCCCTTAGGAATACGATCATCAGAATCCTATCAATTACTTTTTGATTTTCTTTTGTATCGTTTTGCGTAAATAAAATACAAACGACAAGAAAACACCTACGTAAATAGCAAATTCTAAATGAAAGAAAAGTGTGGCTAAAAAAGTGACCGCTAATACAGAAAACTCTGATTTACTTAAATGGGCTACTTCCTTAATTTCTTTAAAATCTATTAGATTAAAGGCCACCAAAAGAATAATTCCACCAATAGCAGGTATAGGTAAATAAGCAGTTAGGGGAGCGACAAAAAACAGGATTAGCATCAATGATAATGCCGCGAATATAGCTGATAGAGGTGTTCTAGCACCTGATTGATAATTCAAACCAGACCGTGTGAAAGAACCTGAACCCGCATAACTAGAGAAAAAACTTCCAACAATATTTGAGAGCCCTTGTCCAATAAACTCTTGATTACCATCTATTTTTTGTCCGCTTTTTAAGGCGATTGATCTAGCAATAGCCACGGCTTCGATTAATCCTAATAAGGCTATTGCAAATGCATTTGGCGTGAGTAACTCTATGTTTTTAAAACTGAGCTTTGGTAGGCTTAGGTTAGGTAAAGACGCATTTAGCTTACCCAACATTTCTACACCATGATTTTCACCTGAGATTAATACATTTACGATGCTTCCAACAATCATTGAGATAATTAGGTAAGGAGATTTTGGTAGTAAATATTTTAGTAAAATAGCGCTAAATAAGGTGCTTGATGAAATGGCCACTACGTAGAGGTTCATTTCACTAATATTGGAAATAAGGAAAACCCATTTTTCATGAAAAGCCATTCCGCGGCTTAATTCTAATCCTAGGGCGTGGGGTAATTGACTGGTTGCAATTAAAATTGCTGCACCACTAGTAAACCCAATTATTACAGCATGTGAAACAAAGTTGACTAATGAGCCAAATCTAGCCAATCCCATAATTAACTGAATTATTCCAGCTAAGAATGTAACCACCAATACTAATTCGATGTAATGCGCAGATTCTGGCTCGGCATATTGACTGATAGCCGAAAAAATAACAATTGAAATGGCCGTGGTTGGCCCAGAAATTAAGTGTAATGAAGAACCAAATAACGCTGCTATTACTGGAATTACCATTGCGGTATATAATCCATATATTGGAGGGAGTCCAGCTATCATTGCAAATGCGACTCCTTGAGGAAGAACAACAACAGCATTAGTCAAGCCTGCGAAAGCATCTGCTTTTAGCGTTGATTTGTTAACCATTGGCCACCAATTAAGCATTGGTAAAAAATGATTGGTTTTATTTTGCTTATTGTTTTTAGGCACCTAATTTCTTTTGCATAAGGTCGCAAATATAGGTGGATTGTTCGGGTGAAAAAACCTCTTATGTCAGTATTGAATCGTTATGATTGGGTTAAAGGAGTCCATTCTGCTTTACATTCATTAAACACATGTGCGGTACATTTTTTACAGATGTCTTTATCTAACCTGCTGTATATTTCTGCAATTGCTTCATTTTTATGAATGAATATGTTTTCTTCTCCAAACTTTGTGGAATACGCACTCTTAGCAAACATTTGTCGGGCATTCCTTTTTAATCCAGTAATATATAAATTACCACCTAATGCTTTAAAAGATTTGGATTGATTAATTAAAAAATCAGCACCGGAAACGTCTATGAAATTGACACCTTGTGCAAGTAATAGTACGTTTTTTATGTTTTGTTCTTTTAGTAATTCAAGGTTTTTTGAAATGTGTTCAATGGCTCCGAAGAATATAGAACCATCAATTCGCAGTATAGTAAGTTGCGGACATGTAGGCGAATGGTGGTGGTCTGTGTTTTGAAGTGGTCTGCCCAATAAGCCCATATTTGGAGTTACATCGATAACCCGCGGTTTAGAAGTTCGGTTTAAATACATACCTAATGATAATATTACGCCAACGTAAATAGCGAATTGCAATTCTAAAAACAGGGTCGATAATGCCGTAACTAGTAACACTCCAAACTCTTGTTTACTGGATTTAAAGTAATGTTTAATCACTTTAAAATCAATTAGATTTATTCCAACTAATACAATTAGGCCTCCCATAGAGGCAATAGGTAGGTAAGCGGTTAATGGAGCAACCAAGAGTAAAATTATGGCTAATGAAATAGCAGCGAAAATGGCGGACATGGGTGTTTTTGCACCAGCGTCATAGTTAATACCAGATCGTGTAAATGAACCTGAGCTAGCATAACACATCATTGTTGAGCCCACCATATTAGATAAGCCTTCGCCAATAAATTCTTGGTTAGAATCTAAATTTTGTTGTGATTTTACGGCTATTGAACGTGCGATAGCAATAGCTTGAATTAATCCTAACAAAGCAACTGCAAATGCATTTGGGGTAAGCATACTTACCTTTGCCCATGTAAATTCAGGTAAATGAAAGCGTGGTAATTGTTGCGGTAATTCACCTACCAACTCTACTCCCTGAGCGCCATTATAGAAAAAGTAGGTTACTAAACTACCAATAACCATGGCAAGCAATAAGTGAGGAATACCTGGGATAAATTTAGCTAGTTTCTTTAATAAGATAGCAGAAATAAAGGTGACCGATGCAATAATTAAGACGGTGAAATTTGTTTCAGATAAATGGGAATAGATATACTGCCAGTTCTCAAAAAAGCTACCTCCTTTTGGAGGATATATACCTAAAATGTGTTTGGATTGAGAAGATATGATTAGAATTGCTGCTCCTGCGGTAAATCCGACTATTACTCCGTTAGAAACGAAATTAATAAGCGCACCCATTCGTGCAATACCCATTAAAAATTGGATAAACCCAGCAAGAAATGTAAGGATAAAGGCTAATTCAATGTATTCTGCGGTACCAGGGATTTCAAAAGCACTTAACGCAGTAAAAAAGATAATGGAAACTGCCGTGTTTGGTCCTGAAATTAAATGCAATGAAGAACCAAATAGTGCGGCAACAATAGGAACTATCATTGCTGTATAAAGCCCATAAATAGGAGGAAGGCCAGCAATCATAGCAAAAGCAACGCCTTGAGGTAAAACTATTATTGCATTCGTTATTCCGGCAAACAAATCATCCTTTAGGCTTTGTTGATTTACCAACGGCCACCAATTTAAGAATGGTAATATTTTGTTTAGATGTTTGCTCAATCCTTTCGCGTTAATGGTTAAAAGTCGGAAGACCGAAGCAGGGGTAATACTTCTATCTTCGGTCTTCCGTCCTTGGTCAATTATTTACTCTTTCTTCTTCGGTCCACCTTCCATGAAAAACTGCTCACTTGAAGGTTTCAAAGCTCTTGGGAACCATAATGGTCTTCTTTCGTTGTTTGGCCCTGGAGCAGGACGTGTCAATTTTAACCAATCTTGATATACTTCAAAAGATTTGTTGGTATCTACACTTACATCCCCATAGCTGTCTCCTGGACGTGCTTTTTCAATTCTCACTTTTTGGTGCCAGCAATGCATTCCACTAATTGGGTCTGGATGTACTGGGAACGTTATGTTCTGATGCACACCACCATCTTGCCAAAAAATTCTAGCCGTATCTGGATCATCACTATTGGAAGGTGTTATACCTTGAATAGTTTTCATTTTCCATTTACCATCACCGTCAGTATCAATCTTAACCGTGTTCATTGCCCAACGGTTATTCGTTTCATCTTGCGGACGTTTCCATCTTCCAATATGGTGTGAACAAGCTACAATACCGGGTTTCATACCTTCGGTAACCCAAACTTTATCAATAAAATATCCGATATCTGTATTAATACGAATCAAATCATCATTACGAATACCCATGTTTTTTGCATCTGAAGTGTGCATCCATACGGGATTTCTATTCGCGATTTCATTCAACCATTTAGAATTACCCGAACGGGAGTGAATTAAAACAGGTAAACGGAACGTTGGTACTAGTGGGAAATCCCCTTTAGAACGATCCATGTTTTCTTCATGAATATGCGATTTAATATACGTTGGAATATCGTACTCTGGCCATTTCCAATCGATCATTGTTTGCGAGAAAAACTCTTGCTGACGTGATGGAGTAGGGAAGCCCACTCTAGGTTTGCCATCCACCATTAAACCGATAGGTTTTCCATCTTTTAATACCTGTTGAGTTTCCTCATTTACCGTAGTACCTTGCATATCCGCATCAGGTATAACATTAAGGTGTTTTTCGTAGGCGGTATGTTCTACCTCAAAAGCACCGAATTTCTTCATGTAATCCAAAGGAGTCATGTTGTGTTCTTTCGCTTTTTCTGGTAACCCTTCCGTATGCTCAAAAATGTATTGGTAGTATTCGTCTACGTTAATTTTTTCATCCTTACGGTAAGGAGATTTAAAATGTTCTCGAATTCCTAAGCTACCATCTGGATCAATTCTCCATGATAACTCAATCCAAAATTCATCCTCTTCCCAAACTTCTCCAGGATTGGTCTCATACGTGTGTTCAATCTTTTCGCCTCTTCTACGTGCAGCTTCTCTAAGCACAGGTTGACGGAAAGCAATCCATACGGCTCCGTGCGTTTCGTAACTGTTTAAATCATGACGCTCAGATGCTAACCCCATTGGTAAAACATAATCTGCGAAATAAGAAGTCTCATTCCATGTAGGCGTTAATGCGATATGCATTCCAATTTTATCGTGGTCTGATAAAGCTTCAATCCAAGAGAATCCATCAGGATAGGTCCATACCGGATTAAATACCCGTGTAAAATAGGTGTCTAGTTTGCCACGACCTTCTTTCAAGAAGTGTGGTAATAAGAAACTCATTTCAAAGAATGCTAATGGATATTCATTCGGAAAGTGTAGTTCGTTCCAAAATTTTTGAGCGGGTGGATTGTCAAAGAATTTTGGTTTATACTTGTTCCAAGAACTTGGAGAAGTACCACCTACAGTGCCAACAGAACCCGTTAATACGTTTAAGAAATGTAAGGTTCTTGATACCGCCCATCCACCTAAATTACCAGATGATGCTGATCGCCAGTTATGCGCTGCGAAACGAGAACCTGCACGTCCAATTCTACGTGCAATATCAACAACCATTTCTTTTTTAACACCTGATTCACTTTCTGCAAATTCAGGAGTATACTCGGCATATGCCTCAATCATGGCCTTGATGTAATTCTCAAAAGTTACATCTAAGTCGGTACGTTTAGCTCTTAAAAATTCACGCCAGTTCACCCATGTTTCCATGAATTTACGATCGTACAATTCTTCCTCTAAAATAATCTTTGCAAAAGCTAGCATTAACGCAGCTTCTGTTCCTGGATACGTTGGCATCCAGTAATCAGCCATACTTGCGGTATTGGATAAACGAGGATCCATTACCGCTAATTTTGCTCCGTTCATCATTCCTTCCATAATACGCTGTGCGTGTGGATTGAAATAATGACCCGACTCTAAGTGCGCTGAAATTAATAGAATGAAATCTGAATTTGCATGATCTGGAGATGGTCTATCATATCCGTGCCATAAGTTGTAGCCAAAACGTGCACCAGAAGAACATACGTTGGTATGTGAATTGTGTCCATCCACATTCCACGCTTTTAAAACACGATCCATGTAACCTTCGTGACCTGGTCGTCCTACGTGATACGCAATTTCATTATTACGTTTTTCTTGCAATGCTTTACGCATTCTAGCCGCAATATCATCTAAGGCAGCATCCCAGGAAACGCGTTCCCATTTTCCATCACCACGTTTACCTACCCGTTTTTGCGGGTATAAAATTCTATCTGGGTCTGTTAATTGGTTTACTGTTGCAGGCCCTTTTGCACAGTTTCTACCTCTACTTGCAGGGTGGTATGGGTTCCCTTCAAACTTACGCACTGAATTATCTTTTTTATCGATGTAAGCTAATAAGCCACATGCTGACTCACAGTTAAAACATGTAGTAGGAACGATAGAGTAGGTTTTCTTCTCTTTCTTTCCCCAGCCTTTGGCTTCGTACTCTGTCCAATCATCCCACTGTTCTGGTGGTGGGAATTTAGTTAAATCACCAGGCTCTGTTAAACTAGGTATTTCTGTACCATAATCTTCGTGTAAATCGGGAATAAGACCTACACTTTCGGCCAATTTCTCAATAAATGTTGGTTTATGTTTATATGCCATTTCTCTAGTCTTATTATGTTAAAACGATTCGTTGAGGAGCTTCAATCCAGATTTTCTCGGTGAAATAAATTCCAATTAATACGAGTAGTCCAGCAAATCCAGTTACCCATGTATTTTCCACAAAAAGAACGAGTAGAAAAGGAATGATGTTTCCAGTAATAATACTTCCAAACCAGAATAACATTTTATAACGCCCTTTTACAATCATATGAGCTACCTCTTTCGCATCAGTAGTTGGATGTGTAATAGTCAATTCAATTAACACCAGGAATAGATTTGCTATGATAGCCACTTTCATTACCATGTTAACAAAATAATTCCAGCTAATACCAATTTCAATAAATGCATCTACCATCATATAAGCAGCTGCACCAGCCATGAAACTATGGATTAACATATGGAATACAAGGGTAGGACTTTGCCAAAAATCACGTCCTTTAGCTTGAGCAAAAAGGAAGGCAGTGTAAATAGCGACAATAACGGCAAAGAACCCCGTAATATAAATGGTGACTTGTGCTACGAGTGTCCACTCCATATAAATGGCTAATCCAAATAGGGAAATCAACGCACCATATATCGTAATAGAGTATCCACCTTTAACCAACCAGGAGTTCCATTGCGGTCTAAGAAGAACATACACGAATCGTTTTGGTTGATCTAAATCCTTGACTAATAATGCCCCAGTTGCACCTAAGAAAACTAGGCCTAAAATAATAGCGGTCCAAATTGCTTCAATTCGAATAGTCATAAATGGGTGACTAAAAGCACTATTTAAAAAGTAGCCAATAACCAATAATAGCATTACACCTGCTGAAATTGCCTTGGTTAATACATAACCAGACACTTCCCAACCCCAAAGGATTCCTTTATCAGGAGTATCGTAAACTCTACGCGCATCGTTACTCTTTAAGGCTTTATCTAAGTGGTTATCTGCAGAAGACCTCCCAGAAGCACAAGATTCCCCTTCGCCACCAGCCCAAGTAGCTACCGTATCGCCTACTTTTTCTTTGAGCATAGTTTGCAGGTTGACCTGGTCGTAATCAATTTGTTTGTTTTTATTCGCCACCTTTTCGGCATATTTAGCATAATGGCCAACTCCACGAGATTGAGAACCCCAAAGTGTTTGATCACCTTTAACAGTCTCGTTTGGTGTTAACGACCCTAAATCACCATCTATATAATATAGATTTGGTTTGGTGTTCTTTTCTGGTTTACGAACCGTTACTTGATGTCTTCCTAACGTTTTGGCAATTTTTGATTCTGGATTGTCTAAATCACCAGAAACAATTGCCTCTTCCGGACAAATATTCACACAAGCAGGCTCCAAACCTATATCAACTCTATGGGCACAATAGTTACATTTAGCAGCCGTTGAAGTTTCTGGGTCAATATATAAAGCATCATATGGACAAGCTTGCATACACGATTTACACCCAATACAACGATTGTTGTTAAAATCAACAATACCATCTTCTCTAGTATATAACGCAGTAACCGGACATATGGTTACGCAAGGAGCATCTTCACAGTGGTTACATCTTAATACCGAGAACATTCGTTGCGTATCAGGGAAAACCCCTTTTTCCACTTGTTTAACAAAAGTTCGGTTAACACCAATTGGAACATCATGTTCGGATTTACAAGCTACCGTACAAGCGTGACAACCGATGCACTTACGATTATCTATTACAAAGCCATAATTCATATTAATGGAAGTATTTTTGTGAATATATCAAAACTGATTGGTAAAAGAACCTAATTAGTCATTGATTCGGTTTATTTGCGACTAAAATAAGATAACCTGTTTTATTAGCAAAGGACTTCACCTATTAAATATGAGGAAAATCATATATGTTATTGGCTAAGGTGTTTTTTTGAGTTGGGTGATAACTCGGGTTAAGAAGAGCGGGGGCTTTACATGTTGATAGTTAAGCAATTAGCTGAGTCTTCTGTAATGAATTGCTCAATAGCTTCCTGATTAACGCGTAAAGTCCATTCCATTTTATTTGAGGTGATAACCTCTCCTTGAACGTAGATGATTTTTGGAGACTCTTCGGAAATAATACAGTGATTAAAATAATCAGAATCAGTAGTAACTAAACAGAATTCATTTTTAATGGCAAAATCCCATAAGTCAATATCTGTTTTAGTAGTTGAATCCATGCTGTTTACATGCATAGAATCACTAAAAATATCGTTTATACTTTCGATAATTCTCCTTGAAATGTTTTGATCAATAAGTAGTTTCATGGTATTGAAATTTAAGATGCAAAACTCATTTTTAACTCTCGGTTAGCGGCAAAAGTTAAACATGCATTAATATGTTCTTCGTTTAATTCGGAGTAATCATTTAGAATATCAGATTTAGACATTCCAGACGCTAGCCAATTCAAGACATCGTATACGCTAATGCGCGTACCTTTAATCGTTGGTTTTCCAAATCTTTTTTCAGGGCGGATTTCAATCAACTTCATCAATATTGTTTTTAATAATAGGAGTAATAATCAATACAAATAAACTTAAAATATAGATATAGATAAAGGTTTCATTAGATAAGTTTTATACATGTTATTAACGGAAGCTTTTTTGGGCTGAATAATGCTACGCGAGTGATTTGATAGAGGAGGCATAGAAAATAAAAAGGCGACTATCCGTTAGAATAATCGCCTTCCTAATTAATTTAATGGGTATTTATTCAATTACCAATTTGTACGTGTTTTCTTCTCCTTCACTAGAAATAGTGATGAAATACAATCCGTTATCAAAACTTGAAAGGTCAACTTTTCTGTTGTTTGAGCCAGAAATCGAGATTGAGTTTAGAAATAAAACCTGTCCTACAATATTTGTGATTTTCACTTCGTAAACCGCTGATTTTGCCGCAGAAAAGCTAATGTCAAATATTCCGTTATTTGGATTTGGATAAACATTGATGTGGTTTAGTGTGTTTTTAATTTCACTTACGCCAACCACGTAACCTGCAGATTCAGCCGATAAGCAACCAAATGTATTTGAAACAATTACCGAAATGGTTTCATTCGGGTACAACGAAGCGTCATACGTTTGATTTGTCTCACCCGGAATAATGTTTGCGTTCATATACCATTGGTATCCATCTGCAGTAGTAGAAGTGTAAACAGCTCCACCTAAATAAGAAATCACAGGTTGCACCGGTTGAGGATTAATAGTAATAGCAATTGCTGATGATGTAACCATATCGCCACAAGAGTTATAAATCTCACAGGTATACGAACCACTTTCAGAAGGAGTGCTTAACGTAATCGTTCTGTTAGTATTTCCGTTTGACCATAACCAAGATGCACCTTCAACCGCACTTAAACCAACCGTACCCGATCCTTCACAAATTGTTGCGTTACCAATAATAGTAATAGCATCAGATGGTGTTGGTTCAGTATTTAACAAAATAGCTTTGCTAGCTGTTCCTCCACAATTGGATACGGTAACGGTATAGGTACCTGCAGCTGCAACGGTAATGTCTTGAGTAGTTGCTCCAGTAGACCATAAATAGGTGCCTAATGAAACTGGTGTAACTCCTATAACGACAGGAGTAGAACCACACACAAATTGAGCTCCGGTGGTTGAAATTACCGGTGGACCCGATGGTGAGGTCGTTACTAAGTTGTGGGTTATGGTTGTAGCACAAGAAGTGGTAATATCAACGGATATTGCGCCATGATTCGTAACATCCATATTAGCTGTAGTTGCTCCAGTGGACCATGAATAGCTACTTCCACAACTTGCATTAATGGTAGTCGTATCTCCAGCACAAAACTCCAAATCTCCTTGAACCCAAGTAACACAGTTTAATATAGCAGCGTTTAAGCCATTTACAGGTGTCGAAACGTATACAATGTCATTATCTCCAAAGGCATCTAAATCACCTCTAACAGCTAATCCAGGCTCAATATCTTCTTGGTAAATAAATCGTACACTATCATCTGTAACATTTGCGATAGAAGGGAAAATACATTCAGCAAAGTTGTCGTTAGGTGTCATATCCTCAAACTGATTCCAAGAACAACCACCATCATCACTTTTAACCAAGTAAACATGTCGGTAAGCTTGACTTCCGTTACTCGTGTTTTCCATATAAGCGGAATAAGCCACATAAATAGCACCGTTGGCATCTACAGATGCGTTAGGGAAAGAAGCTAAAGATGTGAAATACCTCGCAATGTCTGTTTCGTTTACATTTTGAACTACACCATCATTATCAAAATCTTCTGCCCAAGCTATAAACTCGGAGCTATCTGTTGGCATGTTTTCATTCCAGTATAACAAACCATTAGTATACGGAAAGTAAGTAGTTCCTGCATCCGTTAGATCAGCATCAAGAATTCTCATATTACCGTAAAATACATGAGCCATTCCGTTATTATCAATAACTAAAGAACCGCTATTATCAGTAGATGATAAGGTATCTGGCGTGCCATCATTATTTGCATCTGAGCCACCTGCCTGGTTTGCCACGTATAAATCTAACGGAAAATCAATAAACAATGTTTTTGTCCAGGTAGATCCATTATCAGTAGATTTCATTATAAATGAATCTGCCCAATCGCTATATACGGCAATAACTACGGTGTTCCCTTTTGACATAATAGAGTAGGAGTCTCCAGAAAAACCGATAAACTCAGTGGAAGTCATTCCGGGTAAAACCACGGCTTGTTGATCCCAAGATGCACCACCATCTATAGAGCGGTAATAAACCAAAGCGCCATCAAGACCTTGATATAGGCTTCCGCTTAAGGCTATTGGAGCGGTTACACCCACCATATGTATACTTTGACCATTTGCGCCTCCTACGGCTGATCTGTTCCATACTAAATCAATAGTAGGTGATGTAATGTTTGATTCTGCCCAAGCTCCCGTTCCTTTACCCGGACGTTTGTTCATCGTAATTACACTGGAGGTGGTATTATGTAACGTGTTTAATTCGCCACCGTTGATAGGTGAAATTGATGGCCATCCGCCACGTTCACTTTCTATTCGTGCAATGGGTGCTGCGCTCCAGCTTGTGCCATTGTAATAGTTGTACCCAGTTCCACGGTCAGAAGCCGTAATATCAAATGAGTTTGAATAGGTCCAAACCGCAGATACAGTGCCATCAGCATGTTTTATTAATCTGTTTTGTACCGAGCCATTTGTTTGAAGGTCGTAGGTTGTTGTTCCAATTATAGTTCCATTTGCGGAAGCAGCGGTAGCATTGCCACCTCCAGTTCCTCTATTAGAAGGACCTGTTTCGTTACCGGTAATCATAACCTTATCAAAAGGTTTCTCAATGTTAACGCCACTCATATTTGGGACATTGGTTTGCGCATAAGTACTCATCGTAAATACGGATGCAAGTGCAAAAAGTAGTTGTTTTTTCATATCAGATAGCTTTGAAAATATATGGATTGATTAAGTCTCAAATATAATGAAATTTATTTCATTAACTAATTCCGGTTTTAGCATTTGATAGTTAGTTACTTGTGTGTTTGTGTATAAATAGTTATCGCATATTTTTATGTTAGTGTCGTTATTACACCACATTTGTAATTCATTCAACAATTGTTGGAAACTTGTGATAAAATTCACGTATCAAATCGTAGGTAAAATATTAAATTCGCAGCCATATTTCAATTAAAAAAATCTTCACATGTCATCACAAAAAAATATGATTGCCGAAACTGCTAAAATTATCCGTGGATTGTCTATGGATGGTGTTCAACGTGCTAACTCTGGTCATCCTGGAATGCCAATGGGAATGGCTGATATTGCGGCCGTTTTATGGACCAACCATTTAAATCATAATCCAAATAATCCAGCGTGGTTTAATCGCGATCGTTTTGTGTTATCAAACGGACACGGAAGTATGCTGATTTATAGCTTACTTCACTTATACGGATACGATTTAAGTATTGCTGATTTAAAAGAATTTCGTCAGTGGGGAAGTAAAACTCCTGGTCACCCAGAAAACCATGTAACTCCTGGGGTAGAAACGACTACCGGACCTTTAGGACAAGGGGTGGCAAATGCTGTTGGTATGGCAATGGCTGAAGAGTCTTTAGCTGGAAGATATAATAAAGAAGATAATAACATTATTGATCATTACACTTATGCTTTTATTGGTGATGGAGACTTAGAAGAAGGAATTTCGCATGAAGCATGTTCTTTAGCTGGTCACCATAAACTAGGTAAATTAGTGGTATTGTATGATGATAATAACATTACCATTGACGGAGAAACGAGTTTAAGTTTTACTGAAAATACAGCACAACGTTTTGAAGCATACGGATGGCACGTGCAGGCATGTGACGGACACGATTTAGAAGCTATTGATGCCGCTATTGATGCCGCTAAAGAAGCCAGTGATAAACCATCAATCATTGCATGTAAAACAGTTATTGGTTTTGGAAGTCCTAAAAAAGCAGGAACTTCATCTGCACACGGAGAACCTTTAGGTGCAGAAGAATTAATCATTACCAAAAAAGCGTTGGGATTACCGTTAGAAGATTTTTACGTTTCAGACGAAGTAAAAGAATTTTGTTTAGCATCAGGTAACGAAGGAGTTGAAACGGAAGAAGAATGGGATTTACAATTAGCTAATTACGCTAATTTATACCCAGAGTCAGGTAACGTTTTAAGAGGTTTGATTTCTGGAGAGTTAGATGAAAGTTCGTATACACTTCCAACATTTGAACCAGGTAAATCTGTGGCAACTCGTGGTGCATCAGGTGATGTGTTAAATGCTGTTGCAGCAAGTATTCCTGCATTAATTGGTGGGTCTGCCGATTTAAGCCCTTCAAATAAAACATTCCCAAAATCAGAAACCGCATTTACTCCTGAAAACAGAGCAGGTCGCTACATCCATTACGGAATTAGAGAGCATGCAATGGGAGCTATCATGAACGGTATGAACCTTCACGGTGGAGTAATTCCTTACTCCGGAACATTCTTTGTATTTTCTGATTATATGCGTCCTGCAATGCGTATGGCGGCATTAATGAATGTACAAGCTATTTATGTGTTAACCCACGATTCTATTGGTTTAGGAGAAGATGGCCCCACACACCAACCAGAATCTCATTTAGTTTCTTTGCGTTCTATTCCAAATATGTTGGTTTTCAGACCAATGTGTGCAGATGAAACAGCGCAAGCGTGGAAATTAGCGTTACAAACGACTACCGGACCTTCTTCATTAGTATTAACCCGTCAAAATCTTCCAGTACTGGATAGAACTACGAGTAAATATGCCAGTGCAGAAATGACCGCTAAAGGGGCATACGTGTTAACAGAAGATGCTGGATTTAATGTAATTCTTATGGCTTCGGGTTCGGAGGTAGAAATTGCTTTAGAGGCGAAAGACACTTTAAATGATGAAGGAATTAAAGTTCGTGTAGTATCGGTACCTTCAATGGAGTTATTTGAAAAACAAAGTGAAGAATATAAAGCAGAAGTACTTCCAAGAAATAGCGCAGTAAGAGTAGCTGTTGAAGCGGGAGCAACTATGCCTTGGTATAAATATGTAGGTATTGAAGGAGCAGTTATCGGAATGGACTCATTTGGAGCATCAGCGCCTTACAAAGTACTTTATGAAAAATTTGGAATCACTGCTGAGAATGTAGTAAAAGAAGTGAAAAATAGAATTTAATTGGGTAGTGAGAGACGCAATATTTTGCGTCTAAACTCTACCACAATTATTTCGTAATAAAACACATTATGAAAAGAATTGCAATTAATGGGTTAGGAAGAATAGGAAGATTAACCCTTAGAAACCTGTTACAAGATAATAAAGTAGAAGTTGTAGCAGTAAATGACCTAACAGATAGTAAAACTATTTCGCATTTATTCAAATACGATACGGCTCATGGAATTTATTCTGAATCGGTGAAATCAACAGAAAATTCTATTGAAATTGGCGGAAAGAGAATAGCATATACGAGTATTAGAAACCCGGAAGAATTACCTTGGGGTGAACTAAATGTGGATATCGTTTTAGAGTGTACGGGTGTTTTTAGAACCGAAGAGTTAGTGCGTAAGCATATCACGGCTGGTGCAAAACGAGTGGTAATTTCAGCTCCTGCTAAGGGAGGCCAAGTACCATTTGTAGTTTTGGGTGTAAATGATGAAATTGTTACCCCACAAACAGAAGTAATTTCAAATGCTTCATGTACTACGAACTGTTTAGCACCTGTAGTTCAAATTATTCATGAAAAATGGGGCATTTCTCATGGTTTTGTTACCACTACTCACGGATATACTGCAGATCAAAGATTGCAAGATTCTCCGCACTCTGATTTAAGAAGAGCTAGAGCAGCTGCACAAAACATTATCCCGACTTCTACTGGTGCAGCAACTGCGGTTGGTGTGGTAATTCCTGAAATGAAAGGACGTTTAGATGCAAGTGCATTACGTGTACCAGTAATTACAGGTTCTTTAATTGAATTGACTTGTGTGGTGGATAAAAATGCAACGGTTGAAGAATTAAATGCGGCTTTTAAACATGGTTCAGAAAATCAATATAAAGGTATTTTGGAATACAATGATGACTTAATCGTATCCAGTGATATTATAGGGAATAAACACTCGTCTATTTTTGATGCACCTTTAACATCGGTAAACGGAAACCTAATTAAGGTAACCAGTTGGTATGATAATGAAGCAGGTTATTCTGCTAGAATGGCTGACTTAGCGGTGAAAATGGCTGACATGTTGTAAAAACGGTTTTATATAATATTTTTGCCATCGGCAATTCCATTTATTTGGGGTTGCCGATTTATTATTAAAAGTGAAAGCGAATGAAATTATCAGATATTGATATTTCCAGGTTGAAGTTTCCAAAATTGAAGAAACTAATTCAAAACCAAATGGCAAATGGAGTAGTGGAGTTTACTGATTTAATTTCAACTGTTCCAAAAAAAACGGATATAGATAAATTTGGCTTTGTAGAAGATGAGTATTTTGTTAATCATCCGGTAAAGGTCGTTTTTAATCAATACAAAAATGCTAATCCTGATGTAGCTTGGAATGGTGGAAGCTTAATTGCTTTTGGATTGGGCGTAGATAAAATATCTGGCGAAATATATTACCCTAGCGAAGCTTACCCCGGAGTTAAAGTAGGGCAGGTTTTATACTTTCATTCTTCTATATTTGGATTGAAAAAATTGAGCATGGCGCAGGAAGTAGTCACCATGGATGAAGCCAATTTCTTAATTGAATTCAGTTACATTGAAAAAGGAATGACTACTGGGATTCAAATAATGCAATTTTCTCAAATAGCTGAAAATCAAACCAAAATTAGCCATATCTCTCGTTTTAAAGGGGTGAATAAATTTAGAGATAAATACTTATATCCCTATTTCCATAGTAAGCTGGTAGGTAAGTTTCATGCCAATTTGAGAAAGAGTTTGGGGTAGGCTCTTTATTTTAAAACACCATCAATTCGCTGATGTCTATTACACAGATGGAGATTAATAATCATCAACATTAACCTGATAATCAAAACCCAAGCTTACAGCATGTTACCAACTGAATTTTATTCTCAAATCAGGAGGTTAAAATGAAGTAACCAATTATTGTTTCTAACAACTTGACCATATAATTTATTGAATTGACTAAATAGTTAATCATTATAAGGGTTAACCCCTACAATGTCTTCAAATTGAATTCATTACATTTGGCAATGAAAATCATAGCTTTAACCGCGGTTTTCAAATTAATTTTTTATTAACTTATTTATTTTAATTATTATGAGACTAAAAAATCTCTCTCTCTCTCTCTCTAGTTTTACTAGCGTTTTGTTCAACTAATGTGTCTGCCCAGTTGTATTCAAGTGGTAATAATGCCATTTCAAGTAATAAGGTTGGAATAGGCATATCTAACCCTCAGGCAACATTTCATATTAAGGATTTTTCTGGTGTTG
>CAXMPG010000007.1:0-7614 GCA_964195485.1 uncultured Desulfobacterales bacterium | reverse complement strand
ATCTTAACCTTTACCTCTTTTATTTTCTTATCCATCGCAAAAATGGTCACCGGAAGTTTCACCTTTTCGCCAGGACCTAAAACCCGAGGCAATGTGGCTAAAACCATTAACGGTTTCTTTACTGGAGTGGTTTTATCTGCTCGGCCATAAGCGGCATCTTCGGCAGCAATCACCATTGTTCGCACCGAACCAACGTAATTAGGAATTTGAATTTGATGCGTGTTTTTATCTCCACTACCTAACTCAAAAGGCCCTATAAACTTCACCATTGGTTTAAAGCGATTCACGGTTTCCTTTTCTTTAGGGTTCATACCTTCATCTCCACCAATACTTAGCACACGCTCAATTTCGCCACCATAAGCTCCAATTACGTAGTCATATAAATCCCAGGTTTTCACACCTAAAGCTTCTCTGGCATAAAAACTCGTATGTGGATTAGGTGTTTTAAATCGTGTTAAATCCAATAAGCCTTCATCAACAACCGCTAAAATATAGGTCATTGGTTTCCCCGTTTTTTCAGACACATCAATAGTTACCGTAGTTTCTGGAGCCAACTCATCTGGCATTTTTATTACGGGCTCTAAATGCGTCTCCGAATTATTGACCAGAATTGGCATCACTCCATACATTCTAATTGGTAAAGAATTTTCATGACTATGAGGCTGAACTAGCGTTACGTTTACATAGGCATTTGGGGCCATTTCTGGTGTGATTTCAATTTCATGAATGAGTTCCTTACTGGATACGTTTACCCATTTAGCATCTAGTATTTCAGAACCATTCTCCACAGTTATTAGCGCTCGACCTGTGCCTCCAGTAGGAACTACCACTTTAGCCATATCACCTACTTCGTATTTTTCTTTATTGGTAGAAAAACTTAAAACAGATGCTCCACCTGGATTAGTGCGGTTACCCCTATTAACCCATGCTGGCCAATCTACGTAGAAAATCCCTCCCGTACTATGTCCACCATCTCTGTCAATTACGCGAATCAAATACCTTCCATAATCGGGATAATCTATTTTGAACTGCAATTTCCCTTTTCCATTTTTGGTAGTTACTTTAGTCTCAGTTACCATATTACGGTAAGAATTCCCGGTATAGTTAGCGAGATATTCACCTGAAACATCCCACCACCAGCGCCAAGATAGTTTGTAGATTCTAACCTCTAAATCTTTTACATCTATGGGATCACCAGATTCATCAACCGTAACAATGTCCGCTAAATACGTAGAGTCGGTATAATAAGTAGCGTTATTTTTAGCTTGCGGTAACTTAATACCTACATAACGTTTAAATGGCGAATAAGGAATCGAGAATCGGTCAATACTATAGTCTCCACCTTCTTCAAAAACACGTGTTACAAAGCTTGCTCTAAGCATTCCGGGAGCCGCATCGGTTACGCTAATATTAGCTTTAATATCTGCCTCTCCGTTCTCGTCTACTTTGCCATCAAAAATTATTTGTTCACTAGCACTGTAGCGTTTCGCAATATCCCTAAAATTGAATTTAGTATAATTATCAAAGGCGGTAACACCTGGCGATAAGGTTACTGCAATCTTCGCTTTCAGATTTTTAGCCGTAGCGCCATGCAACCATTTTACCCCCATTTTACCTTGATTATTGGTGTTGTTAGCCGATAAGTATTCCTCTTCAAAATCGAATTTTATTTTCAAGCGATTTGGTTTAATCGTTTCAATTCTCAAGTATTTTGAAAACGTTGCTCCGCCAACTTTTACCTTAGCTAACCATGAGCCGGTTAAATCGTCTGGACTGGTTATCACTTTAAAATGGTAGAAATTATTTACTCCGGAGGTGGAAACAATTCGTTGTTTTAATTGACCTCTTGGATCCGTTAACTCTAGTTTTACGGGATGTCCTTTTGGAAGAATTCTATTTTCATCTTCCAGAATAAAGTTTAGAAACAACGTATCACCCGGACGCCAAACGCCCCGTTCTCCGAAAATAAAGCCCTTAATTCCTTCTTGAACCACTTGTCCGCTCACATCAAAATGACTCATGGATAAGGCGGTACCATCATCTAGTTTCAAGTACCCTTTCTCTGTTCCCTTTGTGGCTACCAGTAAAAATGGTTTCTTGGTAAGGTCTATCCAAACCAAACCATCGGAAGTAGAGTTTGTTTCTCCAATTTTTTGATTTTGGTAATCAAACAACTCTAACTTCACCCCACTGATTGGGTCGGTTGTGCGCAAATCAGTCACTGAAATAAGAATTTTTTTATCCTTTCCTTCTTTCACTAATAATCCAATATTACTCGCTAAAATATTCTTGCTAACGCCACTGTGATTTCTGTAATAGGCATTATTACATGGGTTATCACGTTCTTTCCAATCATAATCATTATAGTAGTCATCGTAATAATAATCGTCATAGTAGCCCCAATCTTCGTAGCGTTGTTCTTCATCCCAACTTTCAGAAAGCTCCTCATCATCTAAATCATCTGTTTCTCCTTCACACGGAAAAAGAGAATAGCTTTTTTTGAAACTTAAACTCACACGGTAAATCGCACCTGGTTCCGCGTTTATTAGTTCGGCTAAATCTAGAGAGAAATTATTCCATAAGCCATAATCAATAGGTTTACTGGATGATAAATTCACTTTTTTTCTAAAAATCACTTTTCCTACTCTAGCTAACTGATAGGAACCATCCGGGCTATTTACCTGCAAGAATTGATGAATATTGTTTTCGAAAACTTTGGTGATTTTCACATCAATAGCATTCAGGTTAACAGCTTCAAATGGAAACATTAAGCCATTGGTAGAAGGAAGAATCACTCCTTCATTAGAAATTCTTATGAGTGGTTTAACCTCCACAAATTCAATCTCATACTTTTCGGTTTCTTGAAGCTTATAGTTCATTGCATTCCGAATCTCCGTTTCAACCAATAAGTACCTAACACCTGATAATCGCTTTGCAGGATAGGCTTTTACTATATTCCCATTAGTCTGAAACTTGAAATTATTGTAATCCTCTAATCTGATAAAACCATTCAAATCTTGTCCTAGTTTTAATGGATCAGAAAACCGCATTTCAATATGTTGTTCTGGTTGTTGAACCACTTTAACCTCCATTAATTTAAAATCGTTTATGGAAGGAATATCATATTTTAATTCGCCTACTATTTCAATATCGATAGCATCTCCATTCCATTCTAAAAACAGGACTTCTGGTTCTATTTTTCGTTCTACACTGTCAACCTTAAACCCATGATAAACTCCGCCTGAAGCATGACTCCATACAATATCAAATTTTTCACCATTTTGAGAAATATGTAATAGGCCTTCTACTTCTTCATCGGTTAAAAAATCGGCTGATCTAATGTTACCGGAAAACGAATTCCAATCTAATTCTTGATTTTCATACGGAGTAATTCCATCTACATTCACCGAGAAAGATTGCGTACGGGTGATTAAACTAAACTCAAAAGTTTCAAATTCGGGTTCTACATCCATTACCTCACCCAAGTTAAACTCTACTACATAATTGGTTCCTGATTTTAAAGGAACCTCCGGAATAAAAATAATAGACTGATTATTTTTCCAATACGCTTTTCCATCTACCGAAGGAGAAAAATCGAATAAGTCATCTTCTAGTTCTGCATTAACTGCTGTAAACAGTTTACTAGCATTAGATAATTGGATAACAATTTGCGCTTTTTTAGAGATTACTCCCGATGTAAATCCAGTGATATACTGACTAAAAGCAGGATTAACTTGCTTAACATCTTCATTTTTATCAGCGCAAGAATTAAGGAAGAAAACAAATAGCAGCAGTAAAATACCGGGGATAAATTTCTTTGAAAGCATAACATCAGATTTTTTGATAAATGTAAAGTGAAACCTATTTAGCTAAAAAGCTATTCTAAACCAAATTAAGGAAGTTTTCAACGGGTTATTACACTTTAAAGTATGTTTTTGACAAAAATATTGGTGTGAGGGGACGAATGACCAAAATTGTTTATTTAATCTTAAGTGTTGAGTATTTTTCTTTTAAAGGCTAGCCAATATTCTGAAAAAGCCCAACTCAATATCGCATTCGTAGCTAATTCTCAATATCCTCCTGAAGGAAAAGATTTTGGCATATACTGGTTGTTACTTGGAGCACCATACATATTTGGATTATACGGTTGCGCCTGATGATATACGTACGTCACAAAATTAAAATTGAAAGGGACTGTTATTTCAAAGTTTTCTTTTAGCCCATTTACTTTATACGCCTTAAAACTACACTTATTCATCACCTTATGATCCAAGAAATATTTTAGGTAGTTGTTATAATCACGTTGTAAAAAGTTTAAAATTTTATACGCAACTACTTTTCCTGAAGGATCCATTTGTAAGGTCACCATTACAATTCCTTTTGCACTAATCAACTTAGCATTATCAAAGTCCCAATTAATAGATTTCTGAGCAGATGAACCTTGGACCTGCTTGTCTTTGTAACTAGACTTTTTAAACCTAGCCACCTTTTTTTCTAAAGGATTCAATTTGATTTCATAGCTTGACTTTACGGCCTGATACACCTTAACATCATTCACAATTTTATACGATTCTAAAAGGCGGTCTTTTTTATACGTTTGATAATATACCACCCCACCAATCCTATTTTCAATAGATTGCATGGTATCTCTATGCACATCAATTATTGTATACCCTTGTTCATTCGCTAGGTAGTCATAGCTGGTAACATATTCTCTTTTAAACGTATACTCATCCGCTACTTCGAATAATCGATATTGGGTAATATAGTTTCCTTCCGTATTAAAAAACTGATACTTTTTTACCTCATCTGCTTCATAACTCAATTGCCCTTTTATTACCCCATTCTTGTAATACGAATTAGTAAGAAGTTTTTTAGTTGGGTTTAGTGATTTGTACTTTGTTTGAAACCGCAAGCCATCCTGATCATAAAAGTTTAGTGTCCAAATTGAGTCCTTTTTAGACTCAATCTTAGCGTAATACCTAGCATTGCTTTTTGAGCGCGTAAGTTTCCAAAATTTATTTACATAAATGGGAATGTCGTTTTCCATTTTATAGTAATAGCTAGACACTTTAATGAATCCTTTTAAATCAGTTAACACAAGAATTTTTGATTCTATTTCAGTCTTCAATTCTGGGATGTGTCCGAAATACTTCAACGACATTTCCTTCAAGTTTCCCTTTTCAGGGTTTAAATTTCCTCCTCCAATAAACTCCTCCCATACTTGGGCAGTATCATGCTTGACTAAAAACTTTGCCCCACCCGATTGACCTACCAATTGAACGAATGTAATGGAATCTACTTTATCGATAAACCGGCTGAAACTGGGCTCAGTTTTCAACTTCTCCGATTTCATGTAATTTGTTATGGTAGTAAATGAATCTCCACCTATGACAAAGCTTTCTACTGCGTCAGATTTCAACACACTATACATGCCGTCTTTCACCACTGTATAGCGCAATTTATTTTTACTAATTTCTAACCAGCCGGTTCTCTTTTTGTGATCGTTTGTAAAGTAATATCCCTGAATAAATCGGTAATTGTACACCGCAACATTCACTTTGTTTGTAGTTGAATAAGTAAAGAGATCAAAAGTGTTTTGAATGGGCCTTTTTTCTGCATCATAGACTAACCCAATTTTAGATTGCGCAAAAATTTGCTCCCCAGTAAAAGCACCTAATAAAATGATAATGAATAAAATACACTTCATGAACGAAGTTAAATAGTCTAATGTTACGGAAGGTGCATTTTTTCTAACACCTTCACGGAATCAGCTCTTAAAACCAGCTTTTCTCCGTTTGCATTAAATGAAATTACCACCAATTTTTCGTTACTAGCCTTTAATTGACCGGGTAAAGAGGTGTTAACCGCTTTTGCCATGTACAATTTTTCAGATTCGTTTTTCAAGAATAATTTGGCCTTCATTGTTCCATAGATTAAGCTATCTGGCACAATGGTTTTTGACCCTGTTTCTATATTCATAAAAAAGCGAAAAGTACTTTTTCCACCCTCTATACCAGCTACCATTTCTTGCATGGTTACATTGGTTATTTTTATGGCTGAGTATGTACTTTCAGAAGTCGCACCTGTTTTAGAACTGGTACAACTTCCTGCTATAAACAAACTCAAAAAGACAATAAATGACGTATTCTTCATTCTATCAATATTACTCAATAATAAATTTAATCTTTGCTTTTTTACTACCCGCTACTACTGATAAAAAATAACTACCTTTTGGCGCTTCCATTTCTACGGATAAAGTAGAACCTGAAGTAACATTTGAATATACTTCTTTACCAGAAACATCAAAAACTCTAAGTGATACAACGTCATAAGCTGCTCCTAAATCAACGTTAAACTGTCCGCTACTTGGATTTGGAAATAAAGTAACATCATAATCAAAACTGTTCTCCATAACCGAAGTAACATTCAACCCATTTCTAACTTCATATTGAAATCTATAAGTTTCTGTGGTATCATTATTTTGACCTACCGCATAGACTTTAAAGTAAATATCCGTTCCTTTACCGTAATTGGTAAAAGGCTCATCTGTTACCCAAGTGCTATCTATTATATTAGACATAGTAATGGTTTTGTATAAGTTGATGGTATCATTAGCCCACTTCACAAATACACTGGTTAAATTCTGATCATAAGAAATTACGGCAGTCACATTTTCATCATACCCTGCTCTAGGTCTAGTTTCTGAAGGTGTGTTAGATAATTTCGTTTCCAGTATAGATGGATAATCTGCTCTACCTTTAAGCGAGTATTCCCACAACCCTCTACCCCAAGTAGCTGCTTTTAAAGTGTTTGACCCGTACTGGATTTCTAAATCCTTTACCGTTACATTTGGCAGGTTCTTATTATATAAATCCCACTGCGTACCATTCATTGCCATCACATACACGCCAATTTCGGCTCCTAAATATATGTATGATTCATTTGAATGATCAATAACTACTGTTCTAATGGGCATATCCACTAAGTTGTACGAAATATTTGTCCATGACAAACCTAAGTTGTGAGAGATGTACACTTTCTTAGAATCACTTTGATACTTATTATAGGTTACAATTAACGTAGAATCTCTATTTGGGTCAAAAGCTACATCGGTAATAGAATACCCGGGTAACCCACTACTAATAGAACGTTTAGTTGCCCAATGGTCTTCGGTTAATACGATAGTTGAACCTCTAATTACCACCATAATATTATCATTATTCTCTGCAATTGCAGCCACTTTAATGATTCCTATACCCGGGTTTCCAATCTCTAACCAGTTTGCGCCAAACTCATCTGATTGATATACTCTATCCGAAAAATGGTAAACCCGCATTTGGTGATTTGGACTGTATAAGAGCGGTGCTTGCCAATCAGCATTACCAGAACCCCCATCAGGGTTGCTAGCACCTTGACGCGTTTGGCCGCCATCTTTAGTTATTTGTCTGGTTCCGTATTGCCAACTACCTATCATCCAGTTTGGGTTCAAGGTTTGAACAATGGCTTCCATACCATCTCCACCATTCCACTCAATCCAACCATCTTCATTTAATACACTGGTACCATTATCTTGCGAACCAGCCATATACACATTGTAATGACTTTGACTTA
>CAXMPG010000006.1:0-50108 GCA_964195485.1 uncultured Desulfobacterales bacterium | reverse complement strand
GTTAATCAATAACTCAAAGTAATAATCTTCACCTTCATCATCTTCCCATTGAAATCGAATAGAATCACCCTTTTTTTGTTGCATTAATTTTGCAACCTCTTCATCTCCATCCCAAAAAAAAGTAAATCGATCATCTTTGATGTTTACATCATCAGCAAACCATTCACTCAATCCACCAGGCGTGCTTATCATGGTATCTAAAACTTTTGGAGATGTTTTAAATAAAAATTCAAGCTCAAATTTTTCTTTCTTAGGCATAAGTGATCTATAGTCAGTTAATAATTTTCTTTTTCAGAATTTTTGCAATATACGCATTCTTTTCAAATGAATGAAGAATTATAGATTGATACTTATAATACTAATAATGATTTTAGCAGAAACCATTTACAATCTCTTTCTCAGTGTTCTAGGAATGGCAATTTCCTGATTGAGAGGTGAAAAAAAAAGCCCCAACAAACGTTGAAGCTTTAGTGTGAGCCCGTCAGGATTCGAACCTGAGACCGCCTCCTTAGAAGGGAGGTGCTCTATCCAGCTGAGCTACGAGCCCTCACTAAATTTTTATTTTAATGATTGAAAATTCCAATCAAAAAAAAAGTCAACTATTGTTGACTTTTTGTCGGGGTGGCAAGATTCGAACTTGCGACCTCCTCGTCCCAAACGAGGCGCGATAACCGGGCTACGCTACACCCCGAAGTGTAGTCACATTTGACAGAGAACTAATGTATCAATACCCGTATTGGTACGTCTCTTATTGTCATGTGAAGAACTTTGTTCCCCTAAGGGAGCGCAAATGTATGATTTTGGTTCAATGTGACAATGCAATTATTAAAAAAAAATAATGTTTTTTTTAGTATCGTAAAAATAGAATGAAATAGCGGGTAATTATTCAATAGTGTAGACGGTACATTCTCCTCCTGTTACCTTTAAGGATAGGTTATCTGATGAGAATAGCGTATCATATTCATTGCTTGATATTTGGCGAATTTCCCAATAGTTTAGGGCATAAAAACCTTCTGTCTGATCCGTGAATTTAAGATGAGCACATGCTGTTTGACAATCAGGAAATAATGCCGTGCATGGTTGATTTAAATTCCCAATAAAGGCACCATTAATTTTCACCGTAATTGCGCGTCCATTTTGGCCCACACCACTATTTTTTGTAATGATATGAACCCCACCATTGTACTTGCAAGAACCATTGTCGGTACGCGCATCGGGGTCAAAATTTAGTGCGTTTTCATCCATGCATCCACCATAATCACATGAGCCATCATCTTTGGTAGCCTCGTAACTAAAATTATTAGCGTAAGGGTCCGTACATCCTTCGGTTGCACAACCTGATGTGAAAATCAGGAATCCGATTAAGGAGATGAATAATAAGAAACTTTTCATTTAAAGATGTGTTAAGCTGTTTAACATGGCACTTACTTTTTCAAAAATAGCAATTGCTTCGTTTGGCATATTATGACGTGATTGTAAATAGCTAGGGTCATTAAAAGTCATGGTTACCGAATGCTCTGTTTCTGTAATCAACATTTTCATGGGTAAATCAATTCCAATACTTTGGTTCAATTGCATTAATGGTGCGCCAATGTTTGGGTTTCCAAAAATAATCAACGTAGTTGGGGCTAATTCGAATCCATTTTTCTTCGCATTTTCATGGTGATGTATTGTGGCAAAAATGCGTAAATGTTTTTCTTCCATTCGAGAAATAAGAAGCTCAACGGTTTCTTGAAAGGGTAACGTTGAATTTTTGGTAGACAGTCCGTAATCCATAAAGTTGATTAAAATTAGATGTAATCTTTTTTAAGTTCAGCGAAAATAAGGTTATTATCGTCTGATTGAAAGTTTAGAATCCTATATTCGCACTGTTGAAATATCAAAAATGGCCGATTTAATTAGTAAGCAAAGTGTACGTGAATTTTCTAAGCTAGAGTGGTTTGCGCGTCAAGCTGTAGAAGGTTTTATTACTGGATTACACAAGAGTCCGTTTCATGGTTTCTCAGTAGAGTTTGCAGAACATAGACATTATAATCCGGGAGACTCTACCCGACATATTGATTGGAAACTTTATGGTAGGACGGATAAATTTTATGTGAAACGATTTGAGGAAGAGACGAACCTAAGGTGTCAGATTATTATTGATCATTCTTCTTCTATGTTTTTTCCGGAAAATACCGATGGAGGGGAAAATAAAATGAGTTTTTCTGTTCACGCAGCTGCAGCATTGACGCATTTATTTCGTACCCAAAGAGATGCGGTTGGATTAAGCTTATTTTCTGAAAATGTAGATTTACATATTCCACCTAAACTAAGTGTTCCGCATTTACAGCGCGTGTATAGTCATTTAGAAGCGTTGCTAAAAGCTAAACCAGAGGGCTCTCAAACTAATGTAGCATCTGCATTACATGAAATAGCGGAGAGAATGCATCAACGCTCTTTAATCATTTTGTTTAGCGATATGTTGGATGGAGTAGGAGACGATTTACAACCGCTGTTTCATTCCTTACAACACTTAAAGTATAATAAGCACGAAGTGGTTGTTTTTCATGTGGGTGATCGTTCTAAAGAAATAGAATTCAATTATGAAAACAGACCATATACTTTTGTGGATATGGAATCTGGGGAAGAGGTTAAGTTAAACCCTTCGCAAATTAGAGAGACTTTTAAAACGAGTGCACTAGCTCATGAAAATGAGGTGAAACTAAAATGTACGCAGTACGGAATAGATTTCGTGAAAGCGGATATTGCGGATGGGTTTACGCAAGTTTTAAGAACCTATTTAGATAAGCGTAGTAAACTACGTAAGTAGTTATTCTCCTACTTCTAATTTAAACCCCACACCGTGAACATTACTAATGTTAATGGTTTCGTCTTCTAGCAGGTATTTTCTTAATTTGGTAATAAATACATCCATACTTCTGCCAAGGAAATAATCATCGCTACCCCAAATAATACGTAAAATGGAATTACGTTGTAAAACCTCTCCTTTATGAATACTCAGTAGGCGTAATAAAGCGGCTTCCTTTTTTGTAAGTTTCTTGTCTACACCATTGATACTTAAATTCTGCTCTGGGTAATTAAAGGTGTATTTACCGAGGCTATAAATATCTTTTTGATGGGTTTCATTTTGAGAACGATTGACTCTATTCATTAAATTCTTAATGCGTAGATCTAATTCATCAATAGAAAATGGTTTGGTAATATAATCGTCAGCACCAATAGATAAACCTTCGATTTTGTCTTCTTCTTGGGCTCTAGCGGTCAAAAAGAAAATTGGCACATCAGGTGCAATTTCTCTAATTTCTTTGGCTAAAGTAAATCCATCTTTTTTTGGCATCATTACATCAATTAAACAAATGCTAAATCGCGAAGCATGGTATAACTCATATCCTTCTACACCATCCTTAGCCCAAACAACATGGTAGCCTTTGTCTTCTAATCCTTCTTGTGTAACGAAACCCAAGTTTTCGTCATCTTCAACTAAAAGGATAGATATATCTGCGTTAAAATTCATGTTTAAATAGTTTTAAATGTGAGTATAAAAGTAGACCCTTTATCAATTTGGCTCTTTAGGTTAATTTGTCCTTGATGTTTATCAACCATAAGTTTCACGTAGTTTAATCCAATACCAAACCCTTTTACGTTGTGAATATTGCCAGTAGGTACTCTATAAAATTTCTCGAAAATCAAGGGTTGAAACTCTTTAGCTATTCCTAGTCCAGAATCGGTAATTGAAACCTCAATTTGGTCACCGATGTTACGGGTAGATATTTGTATGTTTATTTGGTTTGGAGAATACTTAATGGCGTTGTCAATCAGGTTGTTGAAAATGTTTTTTAAGTGTTCTTCATCTCCTAGTACCTGCGATTTTTCAGCGTTTAATTCGCATAGAATATTTCCCTGTTTAGACTCAATATTTACTTTAAATATATCAGCAGCGTGTGTTAAAAGCGTATGAATGTTTACTGGATGATTATTGATGCTAACTTTTTCTTTCTCAATAGTAGCAGCTTGTAAAATACGTTCTACCTGTTCTTGTAGTCGTTGGTTTTCAGATTGAATGATATTGACGTATCTAATTAAACGTTCTGGTTTTTCACAAATATTTGGATTTTTCAGTGCTTCTACCGAAATGGAAATAGTTGAAATAGGGGTTTTGAACTCATGGGTCATGTTATTGATAAAGTCTGTTTTCATTTCGTTGACTCTACGTTGCTTTAACATTTGAGAAATAATAAACCCAAAAAATACAATAATGACAATTAAAATAATGGAAGAGTATATCCAAAATTCCATTTGGTAAAACAACCCGCTAGAATGACCAGGAAAGTATACGCTGAAATAATGGCCTTGTTCTTTATTCCATTTTAAATCGGGTATATTCTGTATTTTTTCATGAGAGTCTATCCGTACATTCTGACAGTAAACTACGGAGTCAGAGAAGCAATCGTAAATATTGAAAATAAAATCTTCATCAATAGAAGATTGTTTGAACTCCATTTCCAGTAACGATTGAATAAGGTATGGATCCGATATATAATGGATTCTAACTACAAATAAATTGGATTTTTCTTGAACAACCGGATTTAAAATGATGGAGCTATCTTCTGCTGCGTGTTGTAGATTGGTAAGTGTGGTTAATAAAGATTGGGTAACCTCATATGAAAATTGTTTCTCTTCTAATTCGTAGGCTTTTTTAACCCAAGTAACCTGAGTAACTACCAATCCAATAAGTAGGATAGTGGCTAAACCAATAATATTACGGATAGAATTTCTTTTCATTTCGAGGTAACAAGAACAATTAGTAAACCTATAAAAGTTAGCATTACGATTTATAGAATCTCGAAAATAGGGAAACCTGAAGTGTTAGACTACTTATTTACAAATTTTGGGAAAAATTTAGTAATTACAGAAAATATGATTGCGTAGAAAACAGATAGAAATGTAAGTGCCGTTACTGTGATTATTGCCAAATTCCCCGGTACATAAATCATATCGGCAAAAGAGGTAAAGTTTTCGACCGCTGCTGTGATGACTTCTTCTGAAGCATTACTTTCTGATAAGGCATTTAGAATATCAGCTTTTCGTTGTTCAATAAAGGTTTCTAAAAAGTGTGGGTGTATAAACTTGTAAAACACATAGGTGAAAACACCATAGCCTATAGCAAAGTAGGCACCACCTTGCGCTGCGCCTTTTATGTCCATCATGAAATCAAAATCCTCTTCTGAAGTATGTCGCTGAGAATAAAGTCCGAAATACGATGAGGCTATAGTAAGTAATGATAAGTACGACCACGTGTATTCCCAGCTAATGTTAAAAGATTCAAGCGCTAGCCTACAAATGATTGCAATTAGAATAAACCCTAATATCGTATAATTACCACTATTTTTCATAGCGCAATATTAATGAATTTGGGTGGAAGAATCTTGAGGTATTAAATCAAAATTAGAATCAAATTAGGGGCAATCCCCTATTGTGAATAGGCTATGGTAGGTGTTTATTTGTTAAAGGACTAAACGCAAACAATGAAAGCAATAAAACAAGAAATATCCTCCGTTCAAATTACTGGTTTTTTAATAATCGTAATTTTAGGCGGGATTGGAATTCAATTTATTAGCAGTACATTAGAAGTGAACCCTAAATTAATTTTCATGGACATCACTTTGGGAATTTTAATTCTTGTTGCAGGAGCAAATTTTATTAGCGAATTAAGGTGATTTAATAGGTGTAGATTATGCCTTCTTCCCAACCTGATAATTTGATTTCTATTTCATTAGAACCCCTTTCTTGAATTTCTTCTAAGTTAAAACGAACGTTTTGCCGCACAATAGATCGGCACATATCATTGTTTCCGTTATGTTTTAAGGTAAGGTTAATAGCGGAGGTTACCTTGGCACTTTCATTTACTTCTTCTAAGTACGCATTATTAAAAAACATTTCAAATTGGTGCTCTTTACACCCTCCACCATACGAAAGTGATAACCAAAGTTGATTACCAATTATTTTAGCGGAAAGAATGGAGTAACTATCCCCCGTTTCCGTCATGTTATGCATTTCACTAATATTTACATCTAGTAAGGTCGTGGAATCACGTGGTTCATCTACAGTGAGTTCGATGTCTTTTGGAACCGCTTTCTCTACTGTTTTTGTGGTATTGGAGGTTGTACTGGAAGCGGTTTGTTTCGGTTTACAACTAAAAATGGATAAACCTAAAATGGTAAGAATAAAAATATTTTTCATGATTTGAGTTTATTTTGAAACCGATTAATGTTCCATTTCTTTTAAAAGTTCTTGGTATTGTTTCATCTCATCTCTATGTCTGGAAGCTTCAATAAAGTCGAGTGCTTTAGAGGCTTTTAGCATTTTGCTTTTAGCGCTGGAAATTGCTTTCTCTAATTGAGAATGCGTCATATATTTTACTACGGGGTCAGCGGCAAGAGAAATGGCTTCGTTTTCAGCATAAGCGTTTCTTTCGGCTAATACAGGATTGATATCCGCAACAGCGGTTTGACCCATAATAGAGTCTTTTGAGCGCTTTATTTGAGTCGGTGTTATTCCGTTAATTTCGTTATATTTTAATTGTTTTTCCCTTCTAGTATCGGTGGTATCTAGCGTTCTTTGCATAGACCCGGTAATTCTATCGGCATACATAATCACCTTGCCATTAATATTTCTAGCTGCACGTCCTGCTGTTTGTGTCATAGATGTTTCCGAACGTAAAAAACCTTCTTTATCGGCATCGAGTATGGCAACCAAACTTACTTCAGGTAAATCTAAACCCTCTCTTAGTAAGTTAATTCCCACAAGGACATCAAATTTACCTAAACGTAAATCACGTAAAATCTCTACGCGTTCTAAAGTGTCTACTTCCGAGTGTATGTACCTACATTTCACTCCGTTTTTGATGAGGTACTTTGTTAATTCCTCACTCATTCTTTTGGTTAAAGTAGTAACCAAAACACGTTCCTCGGTGCCTTGTCTTAACCTTATTTCTTCTAATAAATCATCTACTTGTGTTCCTACTGGGCGGATTTCAATAATAGGATCAATTAATCCGGTAGGTCTAATAACTTGTTCTACCACAACGCCCTCTGTCTTTTGTAATTCATAGTCGGCAGGGGTGGCACTTACATATACGGTTTGGTTTTGAATGTTTTCGAATTCAACAAAAGTTAACGGTCGGTTATCCATTGCAGATGGTAAACGGAACCCGAATTCTACCAAATTCATTTTACGCGAACGGTCACCACCATACATCGCTTTAACTTGCGAAACAGTAACGTGACTCTCATCAATCATCATCAAGTAATCATCTGGAAAGTAATCGAGTAGACAAAAAGGTCTGGAGCCCGGATCACGGCCATCAAAGTACCTAGAGTAATTCTCAATTCCCGAGCAGTAACCTAATTCCCGAATCATTTCAAGATCATAGCTCACACGCTCTTCTAATCTTTTAGCTTCCAGGTGCATTCCACTTTCTTTGAAATACGCGACTTGCTTTTGCATGTCTTCGGCAATAACTATTTGCGCATCTTTAATGGTGTCTTTTGATGTCACAAATATGTTTGCTGGAAATATACGGATGTCTTCTAATGCTTCTACTTTGTCTCCTGATACTGGATTAGTGACATGAATTTCTTCAATTTCATCCCCCCAGAAAATAACTTTGTAGGCATAATCTGCATAGGCAGGGAAAATATCTACCGAGTCTCCAATAACTCTAAAATTTCCACGTTCAAAATCAGCCGTGGTTCTAGAGTATAAGGCATCCACCAATCTGTGTAATAATTTGTTTCTACTGATGGTCATACCTACTTTAACCTCAATGATATTAGCATTAAAGTCTTTGGGGTTACCAATACCATAAATACAGGAAACCGAAGAAATAATAATAACATCTCTACGTCCAGAAAGTAGGGCAGAGGTAGCAGAAAGCCGTAGTTTTTCTATTTCATCATTAATCGATAAATCTTTTTCAATGTAAGTACCCGAGCTTGGCATGTATGCTTCGGGTTGATAGTAATCGTAATAGGACACAAAATACTCTACGGCATTTTCTGGAAAAAACTGTTTGAACTCCCCATACAATTGGGCCGCTAGAGTTTTATTATGGCATAATACAAGCGTAGGACGCTCGGTTTCCTGAATTACGTTTGCCATGGTAAACGTTTTTCCAGAGCCAGTTACCCCAAGTAAAACTTGACTTTTCTCCCCATTATTAATTCCTTCTACAAGTTGAGAAATTGCGGCAGGTTGATCCCCTGTTGGTTTAAAATCTGATGTGAGTTTGAATTCCAATACCGTTTATTTTGTGAAGGTAAATGTAAATTTTTAGTACTTTAAAATGTCGTCTAAACACGATTTTATTTGTTCTAATTCTTTACCAGTTATTTTACCAATCCGATTTATTAGTCGTTCCTTTGATACGGAACGGATATGAAAGGTAAGAATTTCCGATGTTTTGGATAAGTTATTATCCGAATTAGGAGCAACAACTACATTGCCTTGATAGTTCTTTATTTGTGTGGTGAGCGGACAACAGATTACGACTTTAAGGTATTGATTTAGCATATTACCGCTAATAATAACTACCGGTCTAAACCCAGATTGTTCACTTCCTTTAGTGGGGTTTAATTTGGCATTCCAGATTTCAGCTTGCAGCATATTGCTTAATCTTCATTGAGTTGCGTGAAATAATCTTCCATACCCTCTTCAGCTATGGCTAAGATATCTGCATCGTTAGCCATTTGTTTGTATGACTTTAAGTATGCTGCTTTTTTCACTTGTTCTAAATAGATACTAAGTGCTTTTTCAATGAGTTTATTCTTAGGTATAGCGAGTTCTTTGGCTTTTTCGTTTAATAAAGCCATTAGGCTATCTGGAAGTGTACTCGTATATGTTGCCATGACTAATTTGTTATTTATACGTATGAATTGTATTTATCAAATATAATTATTTTTATTTCATTACATATTTAAATGTCTTGATTATTTTGTAAAACAGAATTTTAGACAAAAAAAACGAGCTAATAATCTCTTATTAGCTCGTCTCAATTTTATTTATGAATGAGTGATTAACCCATGGTATGATAAACGTTCATTACGTCTTCATCATCTTCTAGTTTTTCTAATAACCTATCTACTTCCGCTTCATCCGCATCAGATAGTTTGGTAGTTGTGGTAGGAATACGTTCGTAACCTGATTCAAGAATTTCAAAATGTCTAGATTCTAATTCTTTTTGAACAGAACCAAAGCTTCCAAATGGTGCGTAAATCATAATTGTAGCTACACTTTCCGGATGTTCCTCGTCTGCTTCTTCTTCAAAAAGCTCCTCAATACCTGCATCGATAAGTTCAAACTCTAGTTCTTCTAAATCTAATTCGTTTTTAGGTATTTTGAAATGACATTGACGGTCAAACATAAATTCAACTGAACCAGATGTTCCTAGATGCCCGTTATTTTTAGAAAATATTGAACGAACATTAGCCACGGTTCTGTTGTTATTGTCGGTGGCGGTTTCTACCATAATGGCAACTCCGTGAGGAGCGTAACCTTCAAAATTTACTTCCTTGTAAGCTGAAGTATCTTTGTCTTTTGCTTTTTTAATGGCACGATCAACAATTTCTTTAGGCATGTTGGCCGCTTTTGCATTTTGAATTACTGCACGCAAACGAGCGTTAGATTCCACCTCAGGTCCACCATCATTGATTGCCATCACGATGTCTTTTCCAATTCTTGAAAACGTTTTAGCCATTTTCGACCAACGTTTTAGTTTACGCCCTTTTCTTAATTCAAATGCTCTTCCCATTCTTTGTAAATTTTGTGAGGCGAATTTAATGATTTTTTAGTGGAAATGAGGGAGTTTTTCCAATTAAGACGAAGTAGTAAAAGAAGAATTATTGTAGAAGAATGGTGTTGATTAAGAGAATCAATTTTTACTATTTTGGGAGGAAAATATTATCTGTGTATTCGTGATTAATTATTGAACCTAATAAAGAAAATGAAAACGGATGCACGGATGAAATGTTTTTTGAAGTTGATATGTCAAGACCTACTTGGGTTTTAAAATCTAGTAGGTCTTAAATTGAAACATTTGTCGCGTGAGGGATAGAAGTGATACCCCGCAATGAGGTACGAATGAGGAGTAAAACGGAAAGCCCGACCGCTTGTTTGTTTATGTAGCTTTTGCGCAATAAATTAGCAAGGGGTCACGCCCATATAATACTAAAACTGGAAATAGATAAATGGTTGCATATCGCTTGACACAACTTGATATAGCACCACTACGACAATAAATGAAATGAGGATTTGGAGCGCCATTGGGGTTTTAATAAATGCTTGACGATACCAGTTTTTAAAGGTGCTAGGAAGCCAATGTATGATGTAACCAACAACCATGGTAAGGAAAACTTTCCAGAAAGCGGTGATGATATCTGGCGCGAGTTCTGGAGAAAAATTGGTTTGGATTTGGTGAATAAGTTCAGAGGCTTTGTCGAATGACTCTGAGCGGAACCAAATACGGGTGAATGTGATGAAGTTGAAGGTTAGGAATATTGCCCAAGCACGTTTGTACCAGGTGTTTTTACTTTCCCAAGGGCTGATTTTGCGCCATAGTTTATAGACTACAATTCCGAGTCCGTTTAGACCACCCCAAACTACAAAATTCCAACTTGCGCCATGCCATAAACCGCCTATAAGCATGGTGAGCATTACGTTGATATTGGTGATGAGCCATGCTTTAAAAATAGGAATGAAACGTGCTAAGATTAACCCCGTAATTACAGCCATTAGAATTCCTCCGGCCACATAAATTGATGCGGATAATAACGCGATAAATGATAGCGATATGGTGAGCATTATAAAGGTGAAAGTAGAGCCGCCACGGTTACCACCCATTGGGATATAGAGATAATCTTTTAACCAAGTAGAAAGAGAAATATGCCACCTTCTCCAGAAGTTACCTGTGCTGTCTGCTTTATAAGGAGAATCAAAGTTTTTAGGAAGGTGAAAACCCATGAGTAGGGCTACACCAATGGCAATATCGGTATAACCTGAGAAATCTGCATAGACTTGAAGAGAGTATCCGTAAAGCGCCATTAGACCTTCAAACCCGGTATAGCCTAATGGGTTACTAAATACACGATCGTTAAAATTTGTAGCGATATAATCTGCCAAGAAAATCTTTTTTATGAGTCCGTTGAGAATCCAAAACACGGCTAGTCCGAACTGTTCTTTAGTTAGATTATACTCTTTGTATAGCTGTGGAATAAAATCGGCTGCACGTACAATAGGACCGGCAACTAGCTGCGGAAAAAACGAAACATAAAAACCAAAATCTACAATGTTGTTTACCGGTTTTACATCGCCTTTGTAAACATCAATAGAGTAGCTCATGGTTTGAAAAGTGAAGAACGAAATTCCTACCGGAAGTAGAATAGAGTCTACCCTAAAACCGCTTTCAAAAATGAGGTTAGTCATATGAGCAAAGTGGTTTATGACTTCAAAGTCAGTTCCTAACACATTGTTAATGGAATCGGTAAAAAAGTAAGCGTATTTGAAATACACCAACATAAATAGGTTGAAGAAAATGGACAGTGAAAGCCATAATTTACGTGTCACATCTGTTTTTCCGTTTTGAATTCGAAAGGCGATGAGGTAATCGGAAATAGTTGAAAATAGTAGGATGCTAATGAAAAAACCAGAGGTGGTCCAGTAAAAAAACAAACTAACAGCAAAGAGCCAACCATTACGAATGGCTTTGTTTTTATAGACCATGGAGTAGACCGCCAAAACGATAGCGAAAAACACCCAGAATTCTAATTGCGTGAAAATTAAAGGCTTTAAAATAAAGTCTTTAAACACAAAAAACTGCTCAGATAAATATGTGTAATCTAGTTTCAAATATTAATTTCTGTTGGTACGTGGAGTAGCTGTAGTATTTTCTGGTTTTTGCGCTAAATACTTTTGAGCAATATGATTTCCGTAAGAATCTCTCATTGCCACAAATAGTAAATCAGCATTTAAGTAATATCCTTTTCTGGTAAAATGAACTTTATCTTTTTGTGCCAGTCCAGCTCGTTCCCAGAGTTTTATGGAGTTTAGGCCTCCCATAATTTCAAACAAATCCCAATAGGCGCCATTGTACTCTCTGGCTAAATTCATCATCGCTTTTTGAACCTTGAAAATATTTTGATTAGGATACCTACGTTTGTAATAACTGTCGTTATTCGTCATGAATAAAAACTGCACATTAGGATTTACGTTTCTGAACATAGTCATTAACTCACGGTAGTTTTGTTCGTACTCCTCTTGATGAAACTGGTCAACGGGTACGTAAGAATCGTTAATTCCAATTCCGAAAATGACTAAATCAGGAACATTGGTTTCTAAGTGAGGTTGAAAATATTGGCAACGTAAATATGCCGGAACCGAAGCGCCATTTACACCAATAGAATTGTAGGTAAGTCCGCTATCATCGTTTTCTAAACGTATGCCTTGTAACACAAAATACTCCTGAATAGAATCTGTTTTTAAGGTTTCGAATCTCAACGTATCATAAGGCTGTGAAAGTTCAAATGTGGTTAGACCTACAATAGAATCAGTGTACACAGTATCCACTAAAATGCTACTATCTAACCGCACTAGAAATGATTCTGCAGTGGCTAAATGATAAATTCTAACCTTGGTAAACCAATAAGAATCATGGTTGTCATCTACACAATACAGCTTAGTTTGCGTAGCCGTATCATGGGTTGTAGCGGTGATTCCTGAAAGTCCCCACGGACAATGATTTCTTTTTAGCGCATTTCTGCAACCTTCCCAATCGCCCGTAAAAGTGGCTTTGTAATTTCCGGGGTTATTGGTATGTGCCATTCGGTACGGAAAAATGAATCCGCGTTCGCCTTTTATGCCATCCGCCAAGGTGAACATGTTTTCACGCATTCGGCCAGATAACATGCCTGCTTGTACGTGAGAACCACCAATATGCATGATGTTTATTTTTCCTTTTCCGTAAGTGATAAGGGTATCTAACTTATCGTAAAATGCATCGAATCCATCGCGACTTCCAGGAAATTGGAGCGTGTTTTTGTCTAAATCTACAAATGAATAATCTTCAATTTCTTCGCTTGGGTTGAGTACCGGACGAGGGACAAAAGTAGGATCGTAATGTTTGTTAGAGTTCTGCGTAAACAGAATAACAATAATTGCCAATACAGGAATTAATCCCCAAGTGGTATTTTTATGTGTAAGCAAATTAATTAGCATTTTTAGATTCTTTTTTTTGTGGTGCTATTTGTTTTGGCTTAGCGGCTAACCATTGTTCTTTTTCGTACCAAAAGGCTTTCATAAAAAGTTCAGAAACCTTTTTTGTACCTAAGTTATTGAAGTGCACGTAATCTTTACCTGCCAAGGGTTTCTCTGCTTCAACCCAACTAATCATAGCGTTTTTGCCACCCATAACTTCATATAAGTCCCAGTAGCCTGCGCCACTTTCAAAGGCGGCTTTTTTAAGTACGTCTCTCACCGATTCTAAGAATGGAAATGTAGTGAATTCACCATCAATTTTTGTCGCCATATCTGATGGTCCGATAACTATAAAAGCAGCGTTCGGATTGATACTCATTAAATATTTTATTTGCGAACGAAACCAATTTCCGTACCCAATTGCTTTTTTCTCTGATTCAATATAGGGTACTGTATTTCCTCCATACTGGAGGATGATGAGCTCAATGGGTTGTGAATTCATAAATCCACGGAGTTGAGCACCATCCAAACGTTTAAACAGCGTTCCTGAGCTACCCCTTAAGCCAATGTTGTCTACGGTTACACCATAATCTCCTTCAAAAGAAAACGCATAAAATTCAGGGCTTTTCTTTGCTAAAAACTCAAACTTTAATTTTTCGGGAGTAGTTTCAAAGCGCCAATTTAATGATGCAAAACCATCTGTTGAAGCCACAATTTTTGAATCGATGGTACTATCGTTTACGATTACTTTTGATATAAATGCTTGAGAGTTATGTCCGTAATACAGGTTGACATTGGTGTATTTACGTGTCTTAAAATAGGTCATTTTAGAGGTCTTGAATTCTACCCAAGCGGTTTGTGTTTCTGTGAAATTAGTATCGGTAGGGTAGGTGAACATTCCAAAACTACATAACGGTCCGTAGCGTTTGTGATGCACATTGGTATCTACCCGTCCAAATAGGGTAAACCTATTCCAGTTTTCTGAATTGGATTGTAATATGGCTGCGTTATCAACCCCTTCGACTACAGGAATTAAACCTGGCCCAATTCCGCCATATTCTTTTTGAATTTGACTTCTGATTATCCCGGTAATTCTATCTCCTTCAATTTGAGAATCACCAAAGTGCATGATTCTAACTTTTGTTTTTTTAGTGTTTTTGGTTTTTTCTAAGGCTTCAAAAACCGAATTCATTGAAGCGCGATTATCTTCCTTCCATTGAATTCTTGAAAGTCGTTGCCTACGTATGAGTTGGTTAATTCGGGCTTGTTCAATAGAGTCTTTTATTGCGGCAGAGTCAATTTCAGTTTCTAACTCATCTAGAAAGGCTTCGACATCTACTATTTTTTCAATGGTTTCTTCAGGTATGGAATCGGTTTCTAATGAAGCGAATTTCAGGTTGAACGTATCCGTAATTTCAAACCCATTTTTTGGAGTAGTCCATGCCAATGCAAATGACAATGCGCCTACACTAAGTAAAAAAAGAAATGTTTGAATTGGTTTCATTTATTATTCTGTACCCTAACAAATATGGTGTTTATGATAATGCCATTGATTACGATAAAAAATTAGTTTCTCACATAGCAGTCTTAACATTACTACCTAAATTTTTTTACTTTTCTGCAGCGTAAATTTTAAGCTTTTGCCCCAAATTTAATTTATCGCTAATACCATTCCATTCCATAATATTCTCTGCAGAAACTCCCGGGTATTTTTTTGCGATAAGCCCAAGGGCCTCTCCAGCTTTAACAGTGTGAATTTCTGGAGTACCAATTCCGGGAAGGGCTTCTTTTCCTTTCACATTAATTGTATTATCGGCCGTTTCTTTAGGCAGACTTGTGGATTGGTTTTTCGGTACGTAAAGCACCAGCTTTTGGCCTACGTTAATTCTATCAGAACGGAGATTATTCCACTGTTTGATTTGACTTACCTTCACGTTATTCTTATCTGCAATCTTACCTAAAACATCACCTGAACGAACGGTGTACGTAACCGCTTTATATTTTTTTAAATCGGGGATACCGCTTTCTAGTTGTTTTTTGAGCTCGGCTAATTCTTTTTTCTTTCGTTCTTCTTCTTGTTTTTGGAAAAGAATAAAATCATCGTATTTTTGGTTGAATAGGATAGCTTTTTCTGTAGGTAAATTAAACCCCTGACCAGAGTTCGGTATAACGGTTTCACCTATTAACACTGGGTTTAGTGCGATTAAAGTAGAAGTAGGAATATCCATAAAATCACTGATAATTTCAAAACTTAGGGTATCCGTTACCTGAATGCTTTCTGAATAATTCTTAAGGTAGGTAACTTCTTTGGTTTTAGAAATGTCAAAATTTGAAATCCAGTTTTCCCAAGAATGCAGATAGGAGAAGTAACCCTTAACTTCCACGGGTAATGCTTCATAAAAGACGATCGGATTGACCTCTTCTAATTTTGAGATTTGTTTATTTACATATGGAACAGAAGTATAGAAGGCGGTAATAACTAACAGTTCATTATTCAAATAATAATCGTTTAAAAATCGTAAATATTTTGCCGCTGCAATACTCGATTTTTCAATATCGTTTCTTTCGTCTACCCACGGATTTATTAATAATCCATATCTACGTGCATTGACAAACGATAGTTGCCAAGCGCCAGATTTATCGCCTAAGTACTTTAAATTAGGTGTGCTACCACTTACTGTTAATGGTAAAATGGAATATTTTAAATCTAACCCCTCTTTAGTAAGGGCCGAGTCAAAACTTTCTTTTCCTAATTGATGCGCTAATAGAATAGAATAAAAATCAGAACAACTAGGAACCATAAAATTGGCTAAAAGCGCCTCATCCATCATTGGGTTTAATGGAAGAGAATCTAAGAATGAAAACCCTGATTTAGAATTGGTGATTAAACTTGGCGGACATGCCCAATTTTCCGTTTTTTTGGAATGAGGAAGAGCCTCCATGTATTGCGTATGCGCAATCAACATAGGTCGAATGCGATTACTAGAAAAGTCTTGTCCTACAACCAGATTAGACATCAAAAACACACATGCAAATACCAGATTCTTCATTCCTAATTGTTAGTGCAAAAATAACACGTATACTAGGCTATAAAAGCAATGTTGATAAGTGAGGGTAAGTTGTTTAATGATGACTTATTGTGAAATAAACCGTAGTGTTTACTTCTCAATATCTACCGATTTTGAATCTAATGATGCGGTATAAAAGAACCCTAGAGCAAGAACTTCATTTTCTCCTTGTTTGTATATGTTTCCTCTAATCTCAGCAGGTGGAGCTGCAAATGGACTACCTATCTGAACTAATTGTTGAAAAACTAATTCTAAGTAATTCAAATAGCGGTACGTAATTTTTATTTGTTCAATGCGTACAATCACTTTTCCATTTGGTGAGTCGGCTTTGTATTCGTCATATTTTTTTCCAGACATCCCAAACACTTCAAAATCATTCACCGGTTGACCGTCTACAAACCGATCGTCTACGAAAAACAAATCGAATGCGGCATTTTGATATTCTTCATTCACATACGTTTTCCATTGGTAATTATCCCCAATTCCAGCAGGTTCCATTGTATTCATAAGCACAACAACATCTTCTCCTTGTGGCCCAGGACCTCCGGGTGACTCGTTTATTTCTGCCCAGAGAGAATCAATAGGAACGGGATCCTCCATTAATTCAGCGGCTGATATATATCTGGTTCCATCCGGCAACGTAATATCTACCTGGTACTCATTAGCTACTATTCCCTCATACCGAATTTCAAATTGGGTAGTGGTTGGTTCATAAATAAATGTGTCTACCCTAATGCCATTTTCAATTAAATAAACTTTGGCTGTTTTGTAAATAGCATAATTGGGTGCTTGCTGAGAGAAATAGTTTTCTAGGCTACTTAATTTTAAGTACTGGATGGTATCTATATTGGAAATATAACCATCTACTACTAAAACGGGTTCAGGATCATCTAAAGTTAAATCAATAACATCTGTACATGACGTTAGCGAAATAGCTAGGAGTAAAATGAATGCGTATATATTGAATTTCATAAGTGTCGTATTAAAATTTGAAGTTATAGGTTACAAAAGGTACAGGTATTCCAATTATGGAAAGCTGTTTAGCTTCTGTTAAAACAGGGTTTTCAGTACTTTGTGCAAAGTATATGGAATAAGGATTTTTGTTACCGTAAGCATTATATAATCCAAAAGATAACGAAGAATCCCAAGCTCTTTTTTCTTTATCAAAGGTGTAGGTAGCAGAGAAATCTAATCGATGCGTGCTAGGAATTCTAGCTGCATTTCGTGTTCTGTAATCTGGAATTACTTTTCCATCCCAAGCATATCCCCCATTTGGATAGGTTGCAGGGCGGCCAGTCATAAAAATGAAATTACCCGAAACTTTCCATTTGTCAGATATTTCATACATGGCAACAACAGCTAAATCATGGGTTTTATCCCAATTGGTAGCATATGGTTTTCCTTCGTTAATTCCATTCGCAGCAGCGGTATAATCGCCTGCGACAAAACCTTCTACCTGCATGGTCGTTCTCGAAAGCGTGTATGCTATCCAACCGGTAAGGTTTCCTTTCTTTTTGGAAATCATTAGCTCTAATCCGTAAGAATTTCCATCACCAGATAGTAATTCTGTTTCTATGTTATCATTTAACAACAGTTCAGCACCGTTTCTGTAATCTACCAAGTTGCGCATATCCTTATAATATATTTCGGTAGAAAGCTCATATACATTGTTCTTGAAGTTTCTGAAATAACCTAAAGCTACTTGATCAGCAGTGGCAGGGTCAACGTAATAACCTGCAGGTTTCCAAATATCAATTGGTGTTGCAGAGGTGGTGTTACTAATCAAGTGTAAGTACTGTTTAGTTCGTTGGTAACTCGCTTTTATGGAGTTTTTATTGCTTAACATGTAATTTACGGCAAATCGTGGTTCTAACCCACCAAACTGAGCAACAACCTCACCCTTTTGATAATTTACAACCTCTGTAATATCTTCTTTTACAGTTGGAACGCCATATTTATAAATATCTAAATTGTAAGGGCCTACATTAAAGTAATGCGTGTACCTCAAACCATACTGTAGTTTTAGCTTCTTAGTAACCTCATGTGTAGATCCAACATAAATACTTGGCATAATTGCCGTTTCTTTTTGAACGGTTATGGTATTAATATTGGGATTGTCTCCTAAGCCTTTAACTTCACCAGGGTAAAACTGGTAGTTTTGGTATTCTACACCGTAATCTAAGGTGATTTTCGGAGATAAGAAATGAGAGAAATCAACTTTCCCTTCCGTATTAATAATTCTTGAGCTCCATTCAAAAGCAGAAGCTCCTGAAGGTACTCCAAGACTGTAACTATAATCAGAATAAACCCCAGTTACGTTTACAAATAACTTATCGTTAATAATATGATTCCAACGTAAATTCCCAGTAGCGTTACCCCATTTCATATTGAAATCTTCGCCAAAGCCAAAAACATCCTTACCAAAATAACCTGATGCAAATAATCTGTTTTTATCATTTATTTTCCAGCTTACTTTCGCATTAAAATCATAGAAATAGGCAGAGTTATCTTTAAAATCCTCTGTTAATTTCAGGAATAAATCAGCATATGAACGTCTTCCAGAAACTAAAAATGAAACCTTATCTTTTACAAGTGGTCCTTCTAAGGTTAATCTACTAAAAAGTAATCCTAATCCACCACGGGCAGAGAATTTCTTATCGTTACCATCTCTTTGTCTTACATCCATTACAGATGATAATCTGCCGCCATACTTTGATGGAATTCCACCTTTGTATAAGGTAACATCTTTTATAGCATCGGGGTTAAATACAGAGAAAAAACCAAATAAATGCGATGAATTAAATATAGGGGATTCATCTAATAAAATGAGGTTTTGGTCAATGTTTCCACCTCTTACATTAAATCCGGAAGCTCCTTCACCCACACTAGTAACACCCGGTCTGAGTTGGATTGACTTTATAATATCTGCCTCACCTAGTAATTGAGGAATGTCCTTAATAGTCGAAATGCTCATTTTCTCTACACTCATTTGAACATCTGTAATGTTTCGATCATCTCTAACTGCAGAAACTACAAACTCTTCTAGCATTTGATCTGAAGGAGTCAATGAAAAGTTTAAAGTTTTGGAATGATCTAACGTAAATGAATCAATAAATGATTGATAACCAATATAAGATACTTCAAATGTGTAGAACTCCTTTTTAAGTGTTAAGGAGTAAAACCCGTAAACATTGGTTGCTGCACCTGTTCCTAATTGTTGCACTTTTATTGTTGCTCCAATTAAATCCTCTCCGGTAGTCGCATCTCTTACGTAACCGCTTAGCGTATATTTTTCAGCTTTTTCCTGCGCAAGTGCAGGACTGATAAAACCTATGATTAATAAGGTTAAAAAGGAGTGAATAATTAATTTCATTGGTAAATTGATTTTTTTATGGAACGCAAAAGTGCTTAGATTATTTGATATAATTATAGGATTTTGGATAAACGGTAAAACTTTATTTACCAGCCTGTGAATTTTGTTATTTACCAATAACTGCTTTTCAATTGTAGTAAGATTAAATGGTTGAAAATAGGTTTATATCGTGTAATAGAACTAATTGTATTTGTTCTCGTCAGACAAAGCGTTGGAATTAAAGAAATGACGATTAGTGTCGGCTAGCTATATGGATGGCATTTTGGGGAAAAACAACGGTTTTTGATTTGTTCAAAATGAGGGTATCGAATTTAGGGTTGATTTATTTTCGTACCCCACATTTCTTTTTACAATCTAATATTTGTTGATTTTCTTGGGTGGAAATATCTGATGTTCGTTCATATTTTTCCAAATAAGCAAACGCTTCTTCACACCGATTGTCCAAACAGTAAGCGCTAGCCAAACTCGCAATAATAGATTGATTATAAGGCTCTAATTTATATGCAATAAGCATATGTTTATACCAATTATCGTAATTGCTTTGATTATTTGATTCTTGATTTAAGCTGGCATAGCATTGGGCAATTTCTAAATGGGTACTAGTGTTTTTAACATTTATTTTTAATGCCTTTTTATACATTTTCAAAGCATAACCGTATTGACCTAAGCTTAAAGCGCATTTCGCTTGTCCCGAAATACATCCATCTCTTGTTTTGTCTAATCTGTAGCCATTTAAAAAGGCTGTTTTAGCCAAATTGAAATACTTTATTTTATCTTCATTCGTTCTTTTAAAAACCGAGATTTCCAAGTACATATCACCTAATTCTTGCCATCCCTCATAAGGGCTGGTATTATTGTTTATGGCATTCTGTGCGTGAAACTCTGCACGATCAAAGTCAGCCACAACCCTAAAGTATTTAGAAGCTAAAATACTGGAGTCAAAACTCGCTGTCGGTTTGGGATATAATGGCCAAAGTAAAGTGGATACCCCTTTAGAAAAGTTGCTTTCTTTGGGCTGATAAGTCGCATGGAAGAATCCATTTAAGTTTGTGCTATCTATCTGGTATTGCTGAATTAGAGATGTGTTTTTAGCGTTGTTTTTTACGTAAACTGCAGCAATATTATCGGCATATACTTGATGCCAATTAGGGCTATGATATAAGTAACGATGAAGGTTTGGAAATTGCCTCGTGTAAAGCATCGCGTATTCATATTCATATTTAGCATCACTGTCTTCAAAGTAGTTAGTGAAATGTGTCACTTTAGCGAATTCGTTGAAAAATGATTCCGGAAAAATATCTAAATCCCGTAAATCAATATACGATTCAAATCCGGGTCTTAATTCCCACAAAAAATATGCGGAGGTGAGGTAATCTGAAAAACAACGTTCATTTGCTAAATTATGGTCTAGGGCAAATTTTGCAGCCCCAGCAGGGTTACTTTCTGCATAAACCATTAATCCGTAACGGTCTCTTGGCTGAAAGGTCTTGTAATAATAATTGGTTACAATGCTTAAGTAAAATACGATAGGTAGTAGGTATAATAGGCTGGTGATGTATGTAAACCCTTTTTTGTCTTCCCATTTATTAATAGTGTGGATAAGAATGGCTAGTGCTAATGGATATAACAGAATGATTGGAAATATGGTATTCCGATATGCGGTTAATCCTAAGTAGGAAAAAGCAAAAATTAGAGCGATATACCCGGAGCTTATTTTTCCTAACATGTTCCATTTGGTTTTCAGAAATAACCTAATAATCCCGGCAATAGATAATATTAGAGCTCCAAATGCTAAAAAAGGTTCTTTGAAAGAAAGGTACAGTTCTGGCCGATGAAAAATGGAATCAAATTCCGTGGTATATTTATTACTACCTACCACAGAGAATAAAAAATAGGGGTGATAGAACATGTAAAACCCACGTGGGTTTACTGCAACCGCTAAAAATGCTAATCCAGAAGCTAATAATACCATTTGGACGGTTTTTTTATCTCCTTGCCTAGCGATTAAATAATCAAATAAATACCCCACTCCGAAAGCCGCCAACATTACCATTCCAACCGCAAAGCCTTCATGTATGTTTACCCAAATTATTTGTAATGGAATTAGCCAAAAAATGAATTTACCGGGTTTTGATTTGTACTTAACAAAGATGCTCAGGTAAATCATCGTGAATAGGTAACTGAACATTTCAGGCCTTCCAACTAATCGGTAATCAACAGAAAATAAAAAGAGTAATCCACTAAAAATAAGTAATGGATGATATGACTTAATGGGTTTGTTATAAATAGACTCGATTAAATTTTTAACCGTAGTAAAAAAGAAAAAAATAAGAATAACGTTTATTAAACTTTGTAAAATGCTTATGCTTTCCGGACCGGCCAATGAAACTATTCCGTAAGCGATAAGTTCAAAAAGCCATTTTACACTAATCCAATCCACGCCCTTGTGCGTAAATGAAAACACATCTGTGGTTGGAATTTGTCCGTTCTGAACCATCCATTCTCCGGTTCTAAACATCCACCATAAATCAGGCTCATGAAGTTGTTTTAGCCCTAAAACAAACGCTACCACAAAAACTAAATACCAACTTATTTTTCCTGTTAATTTCAAGGGACGATTTTATTTTACTTTATGTGTGTTTGTAATAAAGGTTGGTCATCGATATAAGCCACTAATTTATCACCAATATTTACAGGACCAACTCCTGCTGGTGTTCCTGTAAATATTAAATCACCAATTTTCAGAGTGAAATATTTAGAAACCTGTTCAATAATGGTATCAATGGAGAAGAGCATGTCTGAGGTATTACCGCTCTGAATGATTTCTCCGTTTTTTTCTAATCGAAAGTTAATATCTTGAATAGACTTAAATTCGGAAACAGGAATAAATTTTCCGACAGGAGCAGAGCCATCAAACGCTTTTGCTTTTTCCCAAGGTAGTCCTTTCGCTTTTAATTTAGACTGTAAATCTCTTGCGGTAAAATCTATACCTACCGTTAACGAGTCGTAATACTTAGATGCGAATTTTTGTTTAATGTGTTTTCCTACTTTAGTTATTCTGACTACAATTTCTAACTCGTGATGAACATCTGTACTGAAGTCAGGAATAAAAAATGGCTTATTGGTTTGAAGAATAGCCGAATCAGGTTTCATAAATACAACAGGCTCATCCGGAATTGGATTATTCAATTCCTTCGCATGCATCGCATAGTTTCTTCCAATACAGATAATTTTCATAACAAATTTTATTTGGATGGATTCTTAATTTGCTGTAATACTTTTTTTGTGTTTTGTGAAAAATCACCTTTCATCATCCATCCGTAATAAGACGGTTCTTCTTTTAGGACTAAAGTGGCGGATTTTCCTTTATGTTTTCCGAAATTGAATACCGTAACGCCTTCATCATTTTTAACAAATCTACCGGCTAAATCTACAGCATTATGCATTCTGGTAAATTCATTTAATGATTTCGGGTCTCTTTTTAAGTCGGTGTATTTAGCTAACTGAGCTTCCAGTATTTCATAGGTGGCGAGGGTATCTGCTTCTGCACTATGCGCATCGGTTAAATCCTTACCACAATAAAATTTATAAGCAGCGACTAATGTGCGTTGTTCTTTTTTATGAAATATATTTTGAACGTCTACCAAATTTCGTGTGGTTACATCAAAATCATAACCCGCTCTATGGAACTCTTCTACTAAAAGAGGTACGTCAAATCGGTTTGAATTAAAACCAGCTAAATCGCAATCCTTAAGAAAAATAAAAAGATTTGGCGCTAGTTCCTCAAATTTAGGTTCATTGACAATATCTTCATCCGATATGCCATGAATTACGGTTGTTTTAGCTGGAATTGGCATTCCTGGGTTCACTCGGTGAGTTCTTGTTTCTGATTTGCCATTTGGAAGAATTTTATGGATAGATATTTCTACAATTCTATCGGTAGAAGTATTTACACCTGTGGTTTCCAAATCAAATACAGCTAGGGGATTAGTTAATTCTAAATTCATTTTATAGTTTTTTTTAAAATCTATTGGTATTGTGTAACAAACATAAGGGATTTAAGTTTTGGGCATAAAAAAACTCCTCAAATATTTGAGGAGTTTTTCAATGCTATATTTTGTTTAGGTTATTTAATTTCAACCTCACAACGTCTGTTCAATCTAGTTAAACGTTTTATGTATAATCCTTTAGAATCGTAATCTATGTTAGCCAACTGAGACTCACCGTATCCTACAGTTTCAATTTGAGCTGGGTTCACACCATTTTTAATGAAGTAATCTGCAACTCTTTTAGCTCTTCTATTTGATAACGGTTTGTTATACGAAGCAGAACCTTGAGAATCTGTATGACCTCCTAAGATTACTTTTTTACTTGGGTCAGCATTTAAGATTTTAGAAACCTTGGTAATGTAATCACGATCTTCATCAGAAATGAATGATTTATCAAAATCAAAGTAAATCAAGTGAACAAATTTTCCATCAGCGTTTTGAACTGGTACAGGCAACTCAGCCATTAACTTGTCTTTCTCCCATGGTGTAACACGTGATTCTGGATCAACATACATTGGACTGTCAGGAACTAAACCAGCAACGAATGCTTCTCTACTGTATTCCCCTTTGGCGGCATCAATATCGTAAAAGGCATTTGTTAGTACTGATTTTTGTTCAAAAACAAAGCTATCAGCATCCATTTTCAACTCACATGTAAGCGTTTGAAAGATATCATACTCATAACACTGTTCTGGAATAGTGATATTGTATGTGTGTACCGCACGACCTTTAACATCTAAAGATAAAATATAAGAAGTTTCTGTGTTTACTCTAAAAGAATAGTCACCGTTACTTGCAATTGGATCAACCGTAGCTACTACAGAAGAATCAATATTCATTAAAGTAAGAGTAGCACTATCGATTGGTGCTCCAGAAAGAGCCATGAATTTACCATTCATGTTGGTAGATGGAATATCATGACATGTCCAAACTCTCCAGATATCGTAATCACCAGAACCACCCATTCTATCAGATGCTAAGTAACCAAACTCTTCGTTACCACCTGTTAACCTAAAGTGGATATCATTTGCAGGTGAGTTAACTGGAACTCCCATGTTTCTTACACTTCCCCAACCAGTATCTGATTTAGTAGCAACAAAAATGTCATAATCACCAATTGAATTGTAACCCTTTGATGCAAAATAAAGCTTGGTACCATCTTCACTAATAAATGGCGAACCTTCATCATAACTTGTGTTAATACCTTTGATGAAGTTGAAAGAACTCCAGCTACCTGAATCATTTAGAACAGACTCATATATATCAGTGCTACCCATGGCACCACCTCTATCACTTGTAATGAATATATGATCTTCTGCTCTGTTAATTGACAAAGAAACAATTTGTTTATCTGTAAAAGTTGGACGATTTATTTCATGTACTACTGGATCTCCTAGGTTTGTAGAAACATATAGTTTACCGGTTCTATAAAAATAAAATTTTGTTAGATCAGCACTAAATGTAATAGAAGATTCATTATCTTCAGATTCTATGTTTTTATTTAAAACTACCCCATCTGCAATAGCTCTCGGAAGCCATTTCTTATACACTGGATCGTAGTTGGTATAGAAAATCTCTTCTTGACCTTTAGCTTGAAAGGTCATGTATTTAATATTGAATAAATTGAAATTGGTAGATGTAAAAGCTAAAGTTTTCAAATCTTCATATACTACCGGAGCATAATCTAAAAACATAGTGTTCACGTCAGGACCTAAATTCTCAACAAACATTCCTGCAATAGGTGAGTTTGTGAATTTGATTCCATCGTTACACTGAACCATTCTTTGGTCCATTAACTTAACTAGACCTTTTTCAATTCTAACCCCATCTGTGTTTTTATACTTGTCGTAATACACTTTAGCGGAATCAAATTGCCCCATGAAGTGAAAAGACTCTCCTTTTAGAAGGATAACTCCTGTAATATTACTTTCATCGACCTTATTAAAGTGGTCCATAGATTTATCCGCATCAATTCTACTATTAAGGTATGCAACCCCACAGTATAAATGTAGCTCTTGATCGTCTGGACTTTCCTTTAAAAGTTCCAAATAAATCTGTTTTGATTTCTCCCAGTTACCATCCTCTAAATAGAACATAGCTCTCTTAGGAGTGATTTTTTCTGCCTTTTGAGCAAATAAAGAAATACTTGGCATTATCAAAATCGCCAGTAATATCGTTGTAAAAGTAATTTTCCGCATTCGTTTTTAACTTTGGGGTTTGTTATGCTTCAAAAATAATTATAGTCGGTAGTGGTAACAAATATAGTATACGGATTTATCCACAGCCAATTATTAATAAGTGTTAATGAATAATACGGATAAAAATGTGATTTATAGCTCTCTATTAGGGTCGAATGACTCAAGGTAATCCGCAACTCGTCTAACAAACATGCCTCCCAATGCACCATCGACAACTCTATGGTCATAGGCGTGAGATAAATACATTTTATGACGAATTCCAATAAAGTCACCGTCAGGTGTTTCAATTACGGAAGGCATCTTTCTAATGGCTCCCACTGCCATTATTGCTACTTGAGGTTGGTTTATGATCGGAGTTCCCATCACATTGCCAAAAGTACCTACATTGGTCATGGTATAAGTTCCACCTGCAATATCGTCTGGAGACAGTTTATTATTACGTGCCTTATTAGCTAAACTATTTACTTTTTTAGCTAAACCCGTTAAATTATAATTATCAGCATTATGAATTACTGGTACAATAAGATTTCCACTTGGTAATGCCGTAGCCATTCCTAAGTTAATATCGTTCTTCTTAATAATATAGTCACCTTGAACTTCCACATTTACTAAAGGGAAATCTTTTATTGCTTTAATAATAGCTTCCATTATGATAGGTGTAAATGTTAGTTTTTCACCTTCACGTTCAAAGAACTTGTTTTTGTTTTTATTTCTCCAGTTAACTATGTTAGTCATGTCGGCTTCTACATAAGAAGTAACGTGCGGAGAGGTTTGTTTAGAATTAACCATATACTTAGCAATAAGCTTACGCATGCGGTCCATTTCAATAATCTCTACATTTCCACTAAAGTCATCTGCACTCGGAGCTCCTTTTGATACTACTGGAGCTGCCTTAGGTTTAGCTACTGGTGTTGGGATAGGTCTGCTTGTCGCAGCAGGAGCTGATACAGGTACTCCTTTACGTCCACTAGCAATATAAGAAAGAATGTCGTTTTTAGTTACTCGGTTATTAGCACCAGTACCGGTAATAGATTCTAATTCTTGAATACTAATTCCTTCTTCTTTAGCGATGTTCTTTACTAAAGGAGAATAGAAATTTTCACTTCCAGAGAAATCAATGTTTTCAGCATTGGTTGTTGCTTCAGTAACACTTGTTGTTTGAGCAACAGGAGCTGAAACGGCTACCGGAGTAGCTTCTGAAATTGGGGCAGGAGAATCACCTTCGCCTTCAGAAGAAATCATTGCTATTACGTCACCTACTTGAGGAACATCACCTTCTTCAAAAAAGATTTTGGTTATTACACCGTCAGATGGAGACGGAACTTCAGAATCCACTTTATCGGTAGCGATTTCTACAATTGATTCTTCCGCTTCAACAGTGTCTCCAACTTGTTTTAACCAGGTGGTAATTGTTGCTTCCGCAACGCTTTCTCCCATTTTAGGAAGTTTAACTTCTACTAGTGCCATAGTTGCTAATTTTAGGAACACAAAAATATACTAAATAATGATTGCTTTAACCTGATTAATCCAAATATTAAACTGTTATTGTGGTATGATATACCTCTAATTATCTAAATTATGCTTTTGTTGCCAAATTAATGAAAAGTCTATAGTGAAATCATACTTCTTAGCATACGATAAATTCAACGTTTCATAAAAGTCTTTTCGCTTGTTTTCGTTCTTATAAGGGATTCCAATATTTAGAACCGATGGTTTAATGGATTTGATAATGGTTTGATGTTCTTCTAGGTCCACAAAGCCTACCCAAGTTTTAACTCCGAATAAAACTTGAAATATGTTTCTGAAAAAATGGATTCTCTTTTTATTTACTAAGATAAGAAGAGGAGATATAATGAGAATAATCAATGAGAGAACTACATCAAATAAACGTTTAGCGTTTTGACTTTCTTCTTTTAGGAAGGTGTTAATGGTATTAATGGATAAAATCTCTCCAGAGGTATTAATGGATTGACTTCCAATTATAAAGGCGCTCTCTGGTGGGGCTATTTTTAATTCTATTTGAGGGTTTTCCTGAATCATCATTTCGTTAATGATGGAGCCAGAATCCATATCCTCTGCACAATAAATAATTTGATTGATATTGAATATTTTTAAGGCGTCTGGTAACTGTCCGAGATTGGCAATGAAATGATTAGATTCGTTTTTGAAATTATAACTGGGGTGGACTTCCAGTATCATTTTTGGGACATTGGTTGTTTTTTGTAGGAGCTTTTTTACCCGGTTTATTCCGCCTTCTTTTCCTACAATTGCCATTCGTATATCGGGTAACGATTTGAATAGTATGGCTGTTACTCCTGTTTTATTAATAGCCCATCTATACAACACAATATTAATAGCTGAAATTATGGCACCGAGTAAAACAACTACCCGAGAGAAACGATAGGACTCATCTAATAATCCGTAGAGTAGTAATCCAGTAATACCACCCCACAATACTCCTTTTAGTATCCGTCCAATAAATGGGGACTGACCGTAGCCGTTGTTCAAATAAATGGCTGTTAAAAATATGATTCCATAACTTGGAAACAGAAGTTTTAAGATTTCGGGAGGATAGGTGATTCCACTTATTCGACTATAAATATTTGTAGTGATAAGTAGGGTGGTAACGATGATACTGAAGTCTAAAAACGGTAGTAATGACTTCTCGAAAAAACGTCTCGTTAACGCAATTCCGGCTCTAAAATAGATAGCCATTTTAATCAAAATCTCAAACACATTGGCATGGGACTTTGTAAAGTGCTTTTTCGCGAAAATTATCATGGCATTATAAAATACCAATACATAATTAACGCTACTCTTTTTAGTACTTTCTCCTTTATAATGAATGATTCGGGTATCAGGGAAATAGTAATTATCATATCCTCCTAATCTGATACGCCAAGATAAATCGATGTCTTCTCCGTACATGAAAAAATCTTCATCCAGAAGGCCGACTTCATCCAGTACGGAATTACGCATCATCATAAATGCACCGGCTAGGATATCAATTTTATGGGTTTCATCCTTACTTAGATGGCCTAAATGATATTGCCCAAAGGTTTCCGACTTTGGAAAAAGAGATGAGAGACCAAAAATCTTATAAAAAGCCACCATTGGAGTAGGGAGTCCTCTTTTACTTTCAGCTAAAAACTGCCCTTTACCATCCACCATTTTTACTCCCAGGCCACCAGAATTAGGATGCTCATCCATGAAGTCAATACACTTTTTAAAGGTGTCTTCCTCCACTAAGGTATCTGGATTGAGTAAGAGAACGTAATCCGCATTAGAAATCCGAATAGCTTGATTGTTGGCTTTTGAAAACCCTTTGTTGTCTTTGTTGGCAATAACTTGAACTTCTGGGAATAACCTTCTGGTCATTTCTACCGATCCATCGGAGGAATTGTTATCCACCATAATGGTTTCAATATCGGCTAATTGCGCAGCTTTCCGGACAGAGTATAAACACTGCGCCAAAAAGTACTCTACATTGTAGTTTACAATTATTACCGTTAGCCGTGGACTGTTATTCATTTCGTTTGTTGTGCAACTTCTCTAATTAGAGCGAATTTTCAAATGGTGTTCGGTGTAATAGGGATCTTCCTAACGTTATTTCATCCGCATATTCTAACTCATCTCCAACGGCAATTCCTCTGGCTATTACGGAAGTAGCAATATCAAAATCAGCTAATCTTCTATAAATATAAAAGCTTGTTGTGTCGCCTTCCATAGTGGAGTTTAATGCGAAAATAACTTCCTTTATTCCTTCTTCGGTTACTCGTTCAATCAATGAATTGATATTTAAATCACTTGGTCCAATACCATCAATAGGTGAAATATGCCCCCCTAAAACATGATAGCCGCCAAAATATTGTTGGGTGTTTTCAATAGCTATGATATCGCGCATATCTTCTACCACACAAATGGTTTTTGGCTCGGAACGCTTAGAGTTACTGCAAATATCACAAAGTTCCGTTTCTGAAATATTATGACATCGATTACAAAACTTTATTTCATCACGCATACGAGAAATAGAGTTTGTAAAAAACGCTACTTCCTCTTTAGATTCGCGCAACATATGTAATGCCAATCGCAATGCCGTTTTACGACCTATCCCTGGGAGTGAGGCGAATGCCTCAACCCCTTGGTCTAATAGCTTTGAAGGAGTGTTCATGCGCCAAAAATAACATTAATACCTATGGAAATTATTTTAAATTAAGGGAATTAAATTTCGGAAGGCGATGTGGGCTTTTATGGTAAGTTTAGAATGTGGATATCTATTATTATACTTGATTAAATTACGGACTAAAAATCTTTCATTTGTGACATGTCGCCAATTTTAATAATAGTTACCATTTCAGTTTACTTTTTGCTTTTGATGGTTATAGCCCATTTTACCAGTGAAGATTCTAACTCCGGTTTTTTTATGGGAAATCGCCAATCACCATGGTATGTTGTTGCTTTTGGAATGATTGGAGCATCTTTATCAGGAGTGACTTTTATTTCTGTCCCAGGTTGGGTAGCCAGTATTAACTTCACCTATATGCAAATGGTGTTGGGCTATTTGGTTGGGTATGCCGTTATTATTATGGTGCTATTGCCTTTGTATTATAAGTTGAATTTAACGTCAATTTATGCCTATTTAGGACAGCGTTTTGGAACGAACTCCTATAAGGTAGGTGCATGGTTTTTTATGATATCACGAATTATTGGCGCTTCGTTTAGATTGTATTTGGTTGCCATGATTTTTGAGCTTACCATATTTGAGAAATTGGATATGAATGTTCCGTTTGCGGTTATCGTAATCATAACCATAGCCTTGATTTGGTTGTATACCTCTAAAGGTGGAATGAAAACTATTATTTGGACGGATACGTTGCAAACTGGGTTTATGTTATTGGCGGTGGTGGTTACGCTGTATGTAATTGCAGGTAAAATGGATTTAGATTTTACGGGGTTGGTGGCTACTGTACGAGATAGTGAATATTCTCAAATTTTTGAATTTAGTGATTGGAGGAGTAAGCATTATTTCTTTAAAGATTTCTTGGCTGGTGCTTTCATTGCTATTGTAATGACGGGGTTAGATCAAGACATGATGCAGAAAAATCTGACATGTAAAACGCTAGGAGAGTCTCAAAAAAACATGGCTTGGTTTAGTTCTGTTTTAGTAGTTGTAAACTTGATGTTTCTTGCGCTGGGTGCTTTATTATACATTTTCGCAAATAACCAAGGAATTGAAATTCCGGCCAAAGGGGATGCGTTGTTTGCAACTATTGCTACCGAAGGTCACTTAGGTCCAGTGGTGGCATTATTCTTTGTTTTAGGATTAATTGCAGCGGCTTATTCTAGTGCAGATTCGGCTTTAACCGCACTTACGACTTCTTTTAGTGTTGATATTTTGAATGTGAAGCAATACTCCGAAGAAAAGCAAATTCAGATTAGAAAACGGGTACACATTGGAGTATCAATAGTACTTGTAGTAGTGATTGTTATTTTCAAAGAGCTAAATGACGATAGTGTGATTAGCGAATTGTTTAAGATGGCCGGTTTTACGTATGGTCCAATTTTAGGGCTTTTCGCCTTTGGCATTTTTACTAAGAAAGGGATAAAAGATAAATGGGTGGTAATAGTCGCCTTAATAGCTCCGCTTTTGACCTACGTATTATACCAAAACTCTGAGGCGTGGTTAAATGGCTACAAAATGGGGTTTGAACTACTGCTTATAAATGGACTTTTAACCTTCATCGGGTTATTAGTGATATCTAGTAAAAAGAAATAGTTTGCTTACTCAAAGAGGGTGATTTCATAAATACTTTGCCACATTTTACCCGTTACAAAAAAGCTATTGGTTATTGGATTATAAGCAATGCCATTGGTTTCTAAAGCGTCACTACTTAATCGGTCTTGTTCTAATTTTAAATCGGTTAAATCAATTTTAGCAACTACTTTTCCAGTACCTATATCAATTTTCACAATCCAATCAGTGGTGAAGATATTTGCATAGATAAACCCATCAACGTACTCTAGTTCATTTAGGTAATTTACAAGCCTTCCATTATCAAAAACTTTTAGTGTACCTGTTTTTTCTAGTGTTTTAGGATCAATAAAATGAAGGTTTGGACTGCCATCACTCATAATCAAGCTTTCGCCATCATTGGTGAACCCCCATCCTTCTTTTGTTGGGATTTGGAAAGAACTTAACTTCTTTTTGGTGTCTAAATCGAACACAAAACCCTCTCTACTCTGGTAGGTGAGTTGGTAAACCTTTCCGTTTAAAATAGTGATTCCTTCACCAAAATATTTTTTATCGAGTGTATTGTGAACGTTAATTTCGCCCGTTTCTTGATTAATATCTCCGTAAACTGAAACTGTATTTGGTAAATTACCTGGCGAACCCGTGCTTTCAAACATTAGCCCATCGTGAATAAGAAGTCCTTCGGTAAAGGATTTCGTAGAATGTGGTATTTTCTTTTCAACGGAGTATTTTAATGTTGGAGTAGGTTTGCTTTTAGGCATCTTGACCTTTTTGCTTTTAGCAGGTGCGCTATCAGAGCACGCAGAAAAAGCGATGAAAAGGAGAGCGAAAAAAAACTGGTTTAATAATTTCATTGAATACGAATAATAAGAAGCGCAAATTAAAGATAAAAATTGAAGAGGTTATTAAATACTAAAAGGGAAGTATTATGAAATAACAAAGTGGATTCGTAATTGAAACCGTAGTTAAAACGTGTTAAAGAATAAGTGTGTTGAGGCTAAGTAAATTGAAAAATGCCTCCCATTTCTGAGAGGCATTTTTTGTTTCTAGTATTTTGGCCCATTTACTTATAGTCACCATAAATCCCAACGTACCATTCGGGAGATATTTTTTCCGCATTTGGGATTAGAGTGTCTTATTAGCCTTTCGTTTTTACGTTGGCAAGCTTAATTTCAAAGTGTTGCGGAGTAATCTTTTCATTAACATCTTCAAATCCAACTTTAGAAACCGTAATATCTCTATTTAAAGCATTAATTTCAAAATCAGCAATAATCTCCATCACATCATGATGAATGAAATGTGTGTTTGTTCCATCTATAATGATTTCTGCGCCATCTGGAATAGCGGCTAAAGAATTTTGAATAGCGGCTTTGTTCAAAAAGGTAACGTCCTCTGATAAGACCATTTTAATAGTCTTGTTTTTTAGTAAAGTGTTATCCATAATTTTGAATGGCACTCTAAGGTTGTTTCGTAAGATTACAAATATTGCGACAAGCATTCCTAGCCCAATTCCTTTTAATAAGTCGGAAAATAACATGGCAACAATCGTCACTATGAAGGGTAAGAACTGTCCCCAGCCTTGCTTGTAAATTTCTTTAAACATAGAGGGTTTAGCCAATTTATATCCAACAAGTAATAAAACAGCAGCTAAAGTGGCTAATGGAATTTGGTTTAGTAAACCTGGGATTAATAGGATACTTAACAATAACCATATGCCGTGAAGAATTGCAGAGGTTTTAGTTTTACCACCTGATTGGACGTTGGCAGAACTTCTTACAATTACTTGGGTTACTGGAATTCCTCCAATGAATCCAGCGATAATGTTCCCAATTCCTTGGGCTTTTAATTCTCTATTCGCTGGAGAGATTCTTTTTAAAGGGTCTAATTTATCGGTAGCCTCCAAACTCAATAAGGTTTCTAAACTGGCTACTACAGCTATCAATACTGCAGTCCCATACACCTTGATATTTCCTAATGCGGTAAAATCGGGGAAAGTAAAGTTGCCTAAAAACTCATCGAAATTTTTGGGTACAGGAATAGAAACTAAATGCTCAGAACTAATGGCTAATGTATCCATGCCGGAGAAAACATTATTTAGTGCAATACCTGAAGTTACTGCAACAAGAGGTCCTGGAAGGATTTTAGTGAAACTTAAGTTTTTCATAAACTTGGTTTCCCATATTATTAAAATCGCTAAAGAAACTCCTGCAATTATCATAGCCCCCGGGGTGACTTTGTCTAGCATATAATAGAGTTCTGAAAACGTATTATGACCATCTGATTGAATAAATCCTAAGTCACCTTCTGAATCTACATCGTAACCAAAGGCATGCGGTATTTGCTTTAAAAATATTAATATTCCAATACCCGCAAGCATACCGTGAATAACGGAAGAGGGGAAATAATAACCAATAATACCGGCTCTTACATAACCCATAATAAGTTGAATAACTCCTGCTAAGATCACAGCAACTAAGAAAATATTAAAGCCACCTAAATCGTTAATAGCGGTTAAAATAATAACGGCTAACCCTGCAGCTGGACCACTTACACCAAGTGAAGAGCCACTCAATGAGCCGACTATAACACCACCAATTATACCTGAAATGATACCCGAATACAAGGGTGCTCCAGAAGCCATTGCGATTCCTAGACATAAAGGCATTGCAACTAAAAAGACCACAATACTTGAAGGAATGTCGGCCTTTAAATTTGCGAATGGGTTTAATTTACTGTTTACTTCCATAATGCTTGAAATGTTTTATTTTTTAATATCGTTTAAAACTAACTCGGTGTAAAATTGAGTGATGTAATCTTTTTCAGGATTTACATCTGTAAGTGACGGTAAGTTTTCTGCGAAGAAGCGTTGTTGGTGTGCACCTTCAATAACCGTTGAGATTAACATATGTGGATATTTGAATGTTGGACTTATCGCTAATACCATTTGGCTAACGCGTTCAACGACTCTTTTGTATACCGAGAAATGATTTTGCTTTGTTTTCTTGGTGATTTTTTTGGTGAAGTAGGCCTTCACAGCTTCCGTCATAATAATTCTATCCAATAAAATCTCGTTAATGTGAGAGAACGAACTGTCTTCTTCTACCGATTCGGTTAAGATTTTAATAGCAGTGGTAATTTTATCCGTACGAGAATTTAAGTTGTGTGTGTTAAACACTAAACGATATTCAATCCAACTCCAATACCAATAAATAAGGTAAAAAAGCAACATATGTTTGCTTTCAAAGTAGCGATAAATAGAGCTTTCTGGAGAGCCAATTTTTGTACTTAATTTTTTTATAGTAAAATCTTCAAAGCCCAGTATTTCAATTAGTTCAATGCTATTAGTGACAATTTTACGTCCTAAAGTAGAGGAGTCTGGATTACGAAGGTAAAGCTCCGGACTTACTTCTATGTGTATATGTAATTTATCCATACTACTGTTAATTAACGTTGAGGGTGCGAATATAATAGTATTACTATCATTTATGCAATACGCTTTAAATAAATTTTAATGGCGTAGGCATTATTCTTTTATATGGAAGCAATTTCAAATTTCCTGGATGAAAATTGACATTGAAATATATGGAAGTGGCAAAAAGTAAATTATGTGCTGTAAGAAGCGAGACCACTAAAGAAGTTTGTACCAATAGAAAACTAGGTAACGCTTTTATACAAGATCCCTTTAGCGTGTTGAATTTTTAGTTGTGATTTATTTCTTTTTTTCTGAATCTCATTCACTTTTAATTGCGATTGGATAAATTTCATTTCTCTAGAATTCACCATGAATAAAGAACTTTCGCCTAAATTGAATAAGGTTCGTTCCCCATTTAATAAACTTTGATAATCCTTTACAGATTGGCTCTGTACTTGAATCATTTCTGTATACGCTTTTAACTCATTTTCGGCTATAGAAACTTTATAGGTAATCTCTGCCTGTGCCTGTTGAAGTTGCAATTCCTTTTGAGAGATTTTATAGCGATATACTTTGGTTTCCCCTCTTGCTTTCCGTAAGAATAATGGCATACTTAATTGAATAGCCATTCGGTAATTATTGGTTAAATCCCATTGCGTTGCGTTGGAATAATTGGAAGATAATAAATCGTATTTTAAGTTAAGTTCGGGTTTGAACTCTTCTCTCTTTAGTTTTAAATCAACCGTAGAAGATTTTATTTCTATTTTCTTTATTTCTAATTTAGGATGATTTGCAAGAAAATTATCGGTGCTACTAGCCGCAGTTTGTATTTCAATTGTACTAGAAGGTGTTACATTTTCGTCTAATTGGAGCGGGATTATTCCGTCTTGCCACAAATACACTTGAACCAACGCTTTTGTATTGGCATAATGTAAAACATACTGTTGGTATTGTACTTTTCGAGTTTGAAATTGAATTTTGGCTTCCAATGTATCGTTACTTGGGCGTTCACCCATAATTACGTTTTGTAAAATCGCATCGTATCTTTGTTCTGCCACATCAAGTGCATTCTCTACAACGATCAGGTTGTTTTTAGCTTCTAACCAATCCCAATATACCTGACCAGCTTCTAACAACAGGTTATTTAGCAGAACCAATTGCTGTTCTTTTGTTTTGGAAGCAAATAATTCTGCTTGTTGAATGGCAGCTCTTCGTTTGTCCATAAAAAGCCCATTTCCAAGTTTAATCTCTACCCCCGCATAATAGAGTCCTTCTTGATGCGTAAACTCCATTGGGTTTAAGTAATCACCTGCGTTATTTTCATAGCCACCTTGAAACGAAACCCCCGATCTTGTTGGGATTTTCAGTCCATATTTTTGTAAATTATAATAGTCTTTACCGCCCAAGTTTTTTTGAGTGTTTTCCGCTATTATTTTAGGGTCGTTTGTTCCTTTGGCTCCTATTAAGCCTGCTTCACCTTGCAATGCGATAAGCTTTGATTGTATCGCTAAGGGATGCCAAACTTTGACAATGTCCATGTAATCATCAAAATTCAATGTTACTTGGGCGTTACCCCAAACTGGAAATAAGAAAATGATTAGTAGGTATCTTATCATTTTTCCTCTTTTTTAGGTTTAGCTGTTGTCCCGGCATAAAAATCTGGTGGAAAACCATTAATATTTCGCCATAACTCATACCAAATAGGTACGTTTTTTAATAGCGTCATACTATGAGTGCCACCTCCAATTCTTAAAGACTCAGGCCATGCATGGTCTGTGGTGTCTGGAGATACTAATACTCTAAAAAGCCCATTTTTGCTACTGAAATTATCTATAGCTACGACTTCACCACCATAAGTTCCATAACTGGAATTAGGCCAACCCGAGAAAACTACTGCGGGCCATCCATCAAATTGGATACGTGTTTTTTGACCTTTTGATAGTAAAGGAAGGTCCATAGGTTTTACATACATCTCTACCGCTAAATCAGAATTAGCGGGCATTATGGTAATGATTTCTTCGCCTGTTTTAATAGTTTCACCAATTCCAAATTGAATGGCTTGGGTAATGTAGCCATCTTGCGGAGCTACAATATGATACATGCCTAATCGAATAGAATAATTCATGTATTGATTTTGAAGTTTAGTAACTTCAGCCTCTGAATCATACATTTTAGAAAGAGAAGAGAATTTTTCTGATTTTGCCTTTGCAATATCGTCTCGGTATTGCGCTTCAATAGATGTCAATTCTACTTTAACGTTTAATACCTGATTTTCACTCGTTAAAAGCTTGTTTTCACCTGATACTTTGGCTGCCATTGTTTTCTGTACGGTTAGTTTTCTCTTTTCTAAATCAGTTAATGATTTTAAACCTTGATCGTACAATGTTTTCATACGTTCAAATTGCAAAGTTGCGATTTCGAAATCGGTTTTATACGCTTCTAAATCAATACTGTCACTCGTTACTTTTAGAATGCTTTGTTTGATTTTGTTTTCCCCTTGTTGCACTTTTAAACCACTGGTTTGAATCAAAGCATCAATCTGGTTATCTTGCGCTTTAATTTTCTCCATATAGGCAAGTACCGATAATTCTTTCGATTTTAGCTGCTGGTTTGTTCTATCTAATAAATTAGGATCGAAATAGGCATCCTTTATCTCTGAAATCAATAATATAGTGTCTCCTTTTTTAACGAAATCACCTTCTTGAATAAACCAAGCTTCAATTCTACCATCTATAATGGAGTGAATGCTTTGTGGACGTTGCTCTGGACGTAAGGCAGTTACTAGCCCTTTTGACCGTATGTTTTGGGTCCAGGGAACAAAAGCCATAACTAAAGCGAATACGGTAGATATGATTAATAAACGCGAAACCACGCTGGATTCTTTCTTTCCTTCAAATCGGTTTAAAGACGAATAATAGCTACTATTACCTCTGTCCTTGGTATTATGTTCTGATATATTTAACATGATAAAACGCTTTAATTGAGGGTGATAATTTTATCGGCTAAAGGAGCCAAATGCGGACAGTCAGAAACTATAATGATGGTCCATTCCTGTTTTTTATCCATTAAGAACTTAGAAATTTTTTCCGTTTCTTTTGGAATTAAGTGTAATAATGGTTCGTCTAAAATCAAAACAGAAGGTCTACTTACTATAGCTCTAGCTAGCTTTATTTTTTGAATCACATTATGACCCAAATGTAAATTAGATGGGGTGAGCTCAGATTCTAAGCCTAAAGGTAAAGTAGCAATATCATCAATTAAATCAGCACTTTCAATGGCCCATTTAATATCTTCTAGCGTGATGTCCTGTCGTCCTAAAGTGATGTTGTCTATAAGAGAACCCTCAAAAATATCATCCTGCTTTAGCATCAATCCGAAATTAGCTCTTAAAGAGTGGACTTCGTAATTGAATAAAGGTAGTTGATTTAATAGTATATATCCAGAAGTAGGAGCATAGGTACCAGAAAGTAATTTCAACAAAGTTGATTTACCCGAGCCATGGTCTCCATTAATTATCACGCTTGTTTGCGCAGGGATGTTTAAACTAAAATTGTCTAAGATGTTGGAAGGAGCGTTATGAAAGCTGTAATTCACATTTTTTAGTTCGAATCCCGTACCTGTTGCAAAGTTTGTTTGAATAGATGGTACCCCTGTAGTTTCTTCTAGCTCTAAATCGGTAACCTGGCCTATTTTTTCTAGAGCGGTGAGTACGTCATAAATGGTTTCTAAACTTTGAATCACTTTATCGGTACTGGAAATAACCAAAAGGATAATGATCTCTGCGGCAATAAATTGGCCAATATTCATACTTTGCTCAATCACCAAAAAGCCACCAAGTCCAAGTAAGCCAGTTATTAAAAGAACTTTAAATGAAATTAATAATCCGTATTGTTGAATTAAGATCTTAAAGTGTGATTGTCTAGAGTCAAGGTATTCAAGAACGGTTTCATTTGCTTTTTGTAATGGAAGCTTTGAATTTCCCGCCATTTTAAAGGTTTGCGAAACGCGCGCCACTTCTTCTAGCCAGTAAGCCACTTTATATTTGTATTTGGATTCTTTTAATGAGGTTTCTAATCCTCGTGTGGCGGTAAATTGAATAATGATAACTAGCGTTAAAAGTAAGAATGCGCTAAACAAAATGAATACCGGATGGTACAAGGATAAAAGAACCAAGCCAAAAACAATTTGTACTGCAGCTGCTGTAAAATCAATCAAGATTTTAGAAAGCCCTTTTTGAATGGTTAACGTATCAAAGAAACGGTTAACTAACTCGGGAGCATATTTATTTAATAACTCGCTCCACTTAATTTTGGGAAGGCGATACGCAAAATCTAAGGTAGCACGAGTGAAAATTTCTTGTTGAATCTTTTCAGAAATATGCATTTGATACACTTGTAGTACGCCCGTAATGATAACGCCAAATACAACTATAACTACCAATACAATCCATGAGGTGCTTACTTGACCCCCTTGGATGAGATTCACAATAGCCTGAACTCCCAAAGGAAGGGAAAGACTAATTATTCCGCTGAAGATAGCATATACATAAATCTGTTTTATATCGCTGCGATTAGGTTGCAACAATGTCCAAAGTCTCCGAAGCGGAGTTTTTTTATCTTGATTCATTTAATTTGTTTTTTTTGCAAATACAGCGGTGTTTAATTTTTTAAAGTGATACAGGAACCCACTTATGGAAGTGGGTTTTCTCGAAGTGTTGCAGTGTAAAATCTTCTTCATGAATGTAACTCGGAATTCCTTCGTTAAGGATGCGTACTAACACAAGCTTATATTGTGGTGTTGTTTCTTTTTTATATAAATCTAAATTATGGATTTCTTTTTCAGAATTGTTTTGTTGGATAGTAATACTATGCCATTGATGCTCCATTTGGATTAAGTCCATTGCGTAGCTAATACTTGTAGAAAGTAAAAGTATCATCACAATTTTATGAATTAGTACGGCTCTCATTTATTTCAATCGCAAAAATACTAGTATTACTATCATTTTTGCAATTAAAAGTATCATTTATTTTAATTTCGAAATAACTGGTTGTAAGTAGTTGTAAATCAAGGGTTATTTCGCTTGCTGAAATTAGGTGCTACCGAGAGTTAAAATAAAATAGGGTTTTGTGAGGTGAAATTACATGTAGATAACCTTCACTTTTATGGTTTTGTTGGCGTTTAATTCAAACTTAGCCTTCTTGAAGCTAGGTCGGTTTAACATGTTAATTACCTGATAATTTGAAAAGCCCAATCCTTCTAGTGGAAGAACCCACCCTTTATCAATTATGCCATTGTTATTTTCATCGTGAAATACATTAACAGCATAGGTGCCTTGTGGTAAGTTATGGAAAGTGATGGTTGATTCGTTGTTTACAATACTGGACTTAAGTTGTTTATGGAATCGTTTAAACTTCTCATCCGGAAAAACGTCATCATGGTTGTATAAGGAAAACTGGACAATGCCTTCGGAGTTCTGAAGGTTAGCCACGTTTACAGTTAGGGAGTAAGACGCATTGTTTGCTACTTTAACAAAAGAGGTAAGTGCAAAACTGGTGATTAATAAGAAGAATAGTTTGATCGTAAATTGCGGCATTATTGGAGGTTTTATGAAATTAACAAGTCGTATTAGACTCTCTTTTTACTAGTAAATTTATAGTATTACATAAAATGACTCCTTCTTCTAAAAGATCGAAGCTAAATCCAGAAAGCCTCCATCGAAGTACCGTAAATCGCATAGAACCCATAATCATTGTGGTTAATTGATCAGCAGAAATATCTGACCTAATTTCATTAAGTGTCTGACCAGTGCTAACAATTTCACCGACTTTATTTCTCTTTGTTGCTAAAATGAGTGACACAGATTTTGATAAGTTACTTTCGTTCTGGAAGCTGGTCTCTGCAAATATCACCATAATTATAGCTGGAGATTTCACGAAATTATTGAATTGGAATTCTATCATTTTTTGGATTTTATCCAAGCTCGATATCTCCATTCTATTAATCTCTTCTAAGCCTTTACCTAGCTTTTCTGCATAGAATTGTAAAAGGGATTCTAGAATCTCATTTTTCCCTTTAAAATGACGGTACAATGCAGGTTCTGAAAATCCAATTTTAGCTGCTAAGTTTTTGGTGGTAAGGTTTTGAATTCCTTTCTCGCCAATAAGCTCCGTTGCCGCGTTAATTATTTCCAATTGTCTTTTGGATAGTTTCATTGGGCGAAGTTAGTTCATGCTAACTCTACGGCAAAATGGAGAAGTATTGGGTTGGTTTTTTAAGAGTAAAGGGTATGATTTCTCTATTCACCTTATAAATTAGGATAGTAAAGTAATGGAACTAATGGTAATCCTTGGGTTGGAAATTGGACAGCTCTTAACGCTCTTATTTTACCTTTTTCAAAACAACGCTTAATACTGGTAAATACTATTTACTTTCGCGACCTTCTTTTGAAAAGTAGCAATCAATCAAGACATAAAATATGAGTAATTCAAAAATTAGTATTGGCAGTGTATTTAAAACTATTGTTTGGCCAAGAAGAAAGCTTTTGTCCATTGGCTTAATACTAATCGTCATTAGTCGTTTGGCCAGTTTAGTATTACCAGGCGCTTCAAAAGTTTTGGTAGACGATGTCGTGGCAAACAAGGATTATGATATGCTTTATCAATTACTAATGTATGTCACCCTAGCTATTGTGGTACAGGCTATAACTTCATTTTTGCTTACGCGTTTATTAAGTGTGGAAGCGCAGTTGTTAATCGCAGAACTTCGGGTAAAAGTGCAAAAAAAGGTATTGGGTTTACCTATTAATTTCTTTGATAATAGTAAATCAGGTGAGTTAGTGTCGCGTATTATGACGGATGTAGAGGGTGTACGTAATCTAGTAGGTACGGGATTGGTTCAGCTTATTGGAGGTTCATTGACATCCGTGATTGCCCTCGGTTTATTAATTAATATTAGTCCTTCAATGACCGCTTTAGTACTTATACCGGTCTCCGTATTTGCTTTAGTAGCCATGAAAGCGTTTGCTTTTATTCGTCCAATTTTCAAAGAACGTGGTAAAATTAACGCAGAGGTAACGGGTAGGTTGACAGAAACCTTAAATGGTGTTCGGGTTATAAAAGGATTTAATGCCGAAGAACAAGAAATTGAAACCTTTCGTTTAGGTGCGGAGCGTTTATTCGAAAACGTGAAGAAAAGTTTGACGTCTACAGCCTTGGTTACTTCCTCTGCAACTTTGTTGCTAGGTTTGGCTTCAGTAGGTATTATGGGTATTGGAGGGTTTAAAATGATTGATGCCTCCATGACCTTTGGTGATTTCTTAGCGTTTACTATTTACTTAGGCTTTATGATTGCGCCATTAGTTCAAATGAGCAATATTGGTAGTCAGTTAACGGAAGGGTTTGCTGGATTAGATCGTACCGAAGAATTGATGAATTTAGTGGCAGAACACGATTTAACGGATCGTACACAAGAGCTTGATAAGGTTCATGGAGATATTAAGTTTGAAAATGTAAGTTTTGCCTATGACGAAGGGAATGAGGTTTTGCATAATATCAACATTGACGCTCCAAGTGGTTCTGTAACAGCATTGGTTGGTTCTTCTGGGTCGGGTAAAAGTACCATTGCTGGACTGGTTTCTTCGTTTATGAATCCGAACTCAGGTAAGGTAACCATTGACGGTAATGATTTGTCTAAAGTGAAATTAAACAGCTATCGTTCAAACCTAGGTGTGGTATTACAAGACGACTTTCTGTTTGAAGGTACTATTCGTGAAAATATCATTTTCCCAAGACCAAATGCGACCGATGAAGAAATTCAAAAAGCGGTAAAGTCTGCGTATGTATCGGAGTTTACGGACCGTTTTGAATTAGGTTTAGAAACCATTATTGGTGAAAGAGGCGTGAAGCTTTCTGGTGGTCAAAGACAACGTATAGCTATTGCACGTGCGGTATTGGCAGATCCTAAAATTTTGATTTTAGATGAAGCTACTTCCAACCTAGATACCGAAAGTGAAACTATGATTCAGCGAAGTTTAGCGGAACTTATGAAAGGGAGAACTACTTTTGTGATTGCCCACAGATTAAGCACTATTCGTCAGGCTGATCAAATTTTGGTAGTAGAGCATGGCGAAATTACGGAGCAAGGTAATCACGATATACTGATCGAGAAAAAGGGTAGGTATTTTGACTTATTCACCTACCAAGCTAGGATTTAGAAAAAGGTCTCATCACGCTCACATAAGTTTACGTTACTAAATGTTCCATTAAATAACCCAAAAAGGGTCTCTTAATTTTTGATGAGTTTTATAACCTTAGACTGCTGGTTAGATTGAACGATATGAACAAAATACAGCCCATTTGGTGCCGAAGAAAAATCAAGGTTGTTCTTTGTGATTTTAGGAATGGGTAACAATTGTCCGTAGGAATTAAAAACTGTCACCGTTTCAATGTCTCCTTCTAACATTACCATACTAGACGTTGGGTTTGGATAAATTTTTATTTCCTTTAATTCGAAAGTATTAATTCCTGTATTAGTACTAGTATCAGTAGGCAGAGGTTTCCAAATTACACCAACACTATCACCCCAAAGGTATTCCGCTAACTCAGGGTTATCAATAAATGGGTTTCGATTATGTTGATAAACGGAATCAATAATATTGTTTCTATTGCGTTCCCATTGGCTTACAGTGTCAATTCTATTCCAATGTAAAAGAGTGGTTAAGCGTGCTTGTAACGGACTTTTATCCGTGTTACTCAAAAGAGTATTTGTTAATTCTAAATCAGGTTCTTGGCCATCTCCTTCATAGCGCACAGCCATATAAAAAATCATCCGTGCTACGTCTCCTTTTACGGCATCAGGTGGCTCGAAAGTCCATAAATTAGCATCTCTCTTTGATCCGGTATTGAAGCCGTTGTCAATTACATCTACACACGCAAAACAAGTATCGAAATTTCTGTTATTTCGACTAGAGTTAACGCTCACATCACACGGTCTTAAATGATGAACATCTGTGCCTGCTCCTTCATCTGTACCAAAGTCTCCGCGTGATTTTGCCCATACATGTTCTCTGCTCCAGCCACTAGCACTGTTGTATTCTTGGGCAGCATCCACACTTCTTCCAGAGTAAATAAGGATGACGTTATCAGAATTATTCGTGTCTTTGTCTGTCTCCTTTAGAATATCCCAAACATCTGTAGAACTAGACGTGTAGGTATATTCACTATGGTTTTTGATAATTTGATTTAAATGCGCTTTTAATACACTATCAGAGCTATTAAAAGCGGGTTGATAATAGGCACTATCTTGCGCTATTAAAAAAGTATTACTTACTAATCCTAAAAAAATTAATGTTAGAAGTAACACAGAAGTCTTAAGACTTCGATAATTTGAAATTTTCACACTACACCCTTTAACGTTTTCAGATGTTATTTCACTCAAAATAACAACATTAAATTTCCCATAAACACCCTAATTGCGACAGAAATTTAACCGTATAATATTAAGTGAAAGGGGGAGGCTTCTTGTTAATTTGAAAAAGAGTTATTCACAAGTTAAGTATTGCTTTTTAGTTAGATAAATGGGGTTGTTTATCTCCTGCTTCGCATATAAGAATGAGCTACCCTGAAATCTGGCTTTAGCTCCAAAGTGATATTTGACGTTTTGAATATTAATCAATGATACAAATGTCAGGTTTATGTTAAAATCGGTGGAAGAAATTGGAATCCTATTGTTTAGGTTACTTTTGTGAAATACATGAAAAGAATTTTCGCCATATTTCTTGCCGTATTAATGCTTGCTTCCAATTCGGGAGTCGTGTTTGCTACGCATTATTGTATGGGAGATATTGCGGATATTAGTATTGGTTTCACTACCGAAGCGCACGATTGTGGAATGGCAAAAATGCAAGGAATGTGTGCGAATGATATAGAAACAACCCGTACTTTAAACGGGTACACTATTGCACCTATTGATTGTTGTTCTGATGATTTTGTTCAAATTCAGTTGAATGAATCTTTCGACTCTCCCGCTCAAATTGATGCTGAATTAAACACAGAATTTTTAGCTGCTTTTACTTTAGTTTACTTAAACCTTTACAATTTTCAACCTAATGCGAATACAGATTACGTTGATTATTCCCCGCCCTTGTTGCAACAAGACATCCCTGTTTTGTTCCAGTCTTTTTTAATTTGATATACATTGGTATGTAAATGAATTGCTATTTCCATTACGGAAAAAGCAATACCGCTATTTCTATAGCACTTATTTATTATCAAATTGTATTGAAATGCTACATAAGACAATCAAGTATTTTCTTGAAAACAAACTAGTGACCATGCTCTTATTGGTAGGGTTAATCGTTTGGGGAATTTCAACTGCTCCTTTTACCCCGATAGCTATCGGGGGGGGGGCCTCATTAATTCCAAGAAATCCAGTACCGGTAGATGCAATACCAGATATTGGTGAAAACCAACAAATTGTATATACCGAGTGGCCCGGTATTTCACCTCAGGATATTGAAGACCAAATTAGTTACCCATTAACTACTGCGCTGTTAGGGATTCCTGGAGTGAAAACCATTCGAAGTAATTCCATTTTTGGGTTGTCTAGTATTTATCTCATTTTTGAAGATGATGTAGAATTTTACTGGAGTAGAACACGGGTCTTAGAAAAGCTTAATTCGCTACCAAATGGATTACTTCCATCTAATGTTCAACCCGCTTTAGGACCTGATGCTACGGCTTTAGGGCAAGTGTATTGGTACACTTTAGAAGGAAGAGATGAAGAAGGGAATCCTGCCGGTGGGTGGGATCCGCAAGAGTTGCGAACCATTCAAGATTTTCAAGTGGGGTATGCCTTAACATCGGTAAAAGGAGTCTCGGAGGTGGGAACTATTGGTGGTTTCGTAAAAGAATATCAGGTAGATATTGACCCAAATGCCATGAAGGCCAATAATGTAACGGTGATGCAAATTATGGATGCCGTTCGTAAAAGTAATTTGGATATTGGCGCCAGAACCATTGAGTACAATAAAGTAGAATACTTGATTCGTGGGTTAGGATACATAGAGAGCCTAAGCGATCTAGAAGAATCGGTAATTAGTTCTAAAAACAATGTCCCTATTCGGGTCAAAGATGTGGCACGCGTTGCCTTTGGTCCAGCTACCCGAAGAGGTGGTTTAGATAAAGGCGGAGCCGAGGCCGTTGGAGGCTCTGTAGTGGCGCGTTACGGAGCAAACCCGCTCGAAGTTATTAATAAAGTAAAAGAAAAAATTAAAGAAATTGAAGGTGGCTTACCGTCTAAAACCTTAGCTGATGGTACGGTTTCTAGGGTGACTATTGTGCCTTTTTACGACCGTACTGGATTGATTAAAGAAACGATTGGAACCTTAGAAGAAGCGTTGACTCTAGAAATGTTGATTGCCTTATTGGTCGTGATTGTACTGGTTATGAATCTCAGGGCATCTATAATGATTACCAGTTTATTACCTCTGGGTGTTTTAATCACATTTGTGATGATGAAGCAATTTGGGGTTGATGCGAATATTGTCGCGCTTTCAGGTATCGCCATTGCTATTGGCGTAATGGTTGACGTGGGAGTGGTCTTTACCGAGAACATAATTCAGCACATGGAACTGCCCGAAAATTTAGGTAAAAAGGGGAAAGAATTGGTAGAGGTAATTTATAACGGAGCATCCGAGGTTGCTTCCGCGGTAGTAACCGCACTGTTAACCACAATTACGAGTTTCGTTCCCATTTTCGCCATGCAAGCAGCCGAGGGTAAGTTGTTTACTCCATTGGCCTGGACCAAAACCTTTGCCATGTTGGCCGCTTTGTTTGTCGGGTTGGTTTTCATTCCAACGTTCGCGCACATCATTTTCTCCATTCGTTTTGATAAAGGAAAAATGGCGAAAGTGTTAAACAGCGCACTTATTATAGTTGGTTTGGTATTGGTTATTTTCTTCGGTAGTTGGTTGTCCTTAGCATTTGTTTTATACGGGCTGAATAACCTATTGGAATACAAATGGCCAGAAAACAAGCGAAAATATGTAAACGTGATTAACATAGTTATCACTGTATTAATCGTCATTTATTTCATCGCTTCCGTATGGATGCCATTAGGCGTTCAGAATAGTTTTTTCGAGAATTTACTATTTGTGGCGTCTACCATAGGACTCATTTTGGGCGCCTTAATGCTTATCATTAAGTATTACCAAAAGATGTTAATATGGTCGCTAAATAATAAATGGAAATTCTTAGTTGCGCCCATGTTTATTGTGGTTTTCGGAATGGTTTCTTGGCTAGGTCTTAATACCGTATTTGGTTTTATGCCAGAGTTTTCAAAGAAGAATAAGGTGTGGGCAGGTTTATCTGAAACCTTCCCAGGTATTGGTAACGAGTTTATGCCATCATTAAATGAGGGTTCATTTTTATTGATGCCTACCACTATGCCACACTCGGGTATAGCGGAAAACGTAGATGTAATTAGAAAGCTGGACAGAAATCTAAATTCTATTCCTGAAATTGATGTCACGGTAGGAAAATGGGGGCGTGTAAATTCGGCCCTAGACCCAGCTCCGGTATCGATGTTTGAAAACACCATCAATTATTTACCAGAATTTAAGGTAAATGAAGATGGGCGTAAAATGCGATTTGAAGTGGATGACGATAATGCGTTTGTTTTAGTAGATGGGTCTACGTATAAATATACAGAAGATAAATTCCGTCAAATTGCGACTAATGATTTGATAGAAGATGAGGATGGTGAATATTTCCGACAGTGGCGCGAAGAAATTCAATCTCCAGATGATATTTGGAAAGATATCTTGAAAAAGGCAAAAATTCCTGGATTAACATCTGCGCCAAAACTGCAACCCATTGAAACACGTTTGGTCATGTTAGCTACTGGAATGCGTGCCCCAATGGGAATCAAAGTTTTCGGTCCAGATTTAGAAACTATTGAAAAAGTAGGCTACGCTATCGAAAAAATTCTAAAAGAGGTTCCAAGCGTAGAAGCCGATGCTGTTTTTGCCGATAGAGTGGTGGGTAAACCTTATTTGGAAATTGAGATTGACCGAGAAGCGATATCTCGCTATGGGCTGACTATCGAAGATATGCAAGCCGTAATTGGGACCGCTATTGGCGGGATGAAATTGACGACTACGGTCGAAGGACGTGAGCGTTTTCCAGTACGAGTAAGGTATGCTAGAGAGTTTAGAGATAACCCTAACGATTTGAAAAGAGTCCTGATTCCAACGCCATCAGGGGCGCAGATTCCATTAGAAGAATTGGCTGAAATCAAGTATTTAAGAGGGCCACAAGTCATTAAAAGCGAGGATACATTCTTAGTGAGCTACGTTATTTTCGATAAAAAAGAAGGGCACGCTGAGGTAGATGTAGTGGAAGATGCGCAAGCTGTTTTTGCTGAAAAGATTGCTTCAGGGGAGTTTATTCTGCCTGCCGGTGTGAGTTATCGTTTTACTGGAAATTATGAGAATCAAGTACGTGCCACCAAACGTTTAATGATTGTGGTGCCCATTTCGTTGTTAATTATTTTCTTGATTCTGTATTTTCAATTTAAATCAGTAGCTACCACATCCATGATTTTTAGCGGATTAATCGTTGCCTTTTCTGGTGGATTTATCATGCTCTGGTTATACAGTCAACCCGGTTTTCTAGATTTTTCTGTAGGAGGAATAAATCTACGCGACCTATTCCAAGTGCATACAGTCAATTTAAGTGTCGCAGTCTGGGTAGGGTTTATCGCCTTATTTGGTGTGGCGACTGATGATGGTGTGCTAATGGGAACCTATCTCACACAATTGTTTGAAAAAGAAAATCCAGATACCGTAGAAAAAATTAGAGCCACCGTTTTAATCGCTGCCTCTAAACGGGTGCGACCTGCAGTTTTAACAACCGCGACAACAATTATTGCTTTGATTCCGGTTCTCACTTCTCAAGGTAAAGGGTCTGATATCATGGGCCCAATGTCTATTCCACTTTTTGGCGGAATGTTGATTGAAGTAATGACCATGTTTATTACGCCTGTTTTATACAGTATGTGGAAAGAAGGGGCTTTGCTGAAGCTCGGAGATAACGACCCGGAAGAGTCGCTCGTTGAATTAATGGAAGAATAAAAAAGATGACTATGAATTTTAATTATAAAAACATAAGACCGAGTTCTACAAGTGGGAAGTCCGGTATCATGGTACTTTTTATGGCATTGTTTGGGTTTGCGTTAAACGCACAAACTAATCTCAACACCTACCTCTACACTGCAGGGCAAAACAACCCCGGTTTAAAAGCGAAATTTTCGAGTTACCATGCTTCTTTAGAGAAAGTACCTCAGGTGGGTTCTTTGCCAAATATGAATGTGACTTTCGGGTATTTTGTATCTCCAATTGAAACACGTGTAGGGCCGCAACAGGCAAAGTTAAGTGTAAGTCAAATGTTTCCTTGGTTTGGGACTTTGAGTAATACGGAAGATGTGTATTTAGAACGGGCAAAAGCAGATTATGAGTTATTTGAAGATGCAAAAACAAAGTTGTTTTTTGATATCAAATCAGCGTATTACAACATCTATTTTGTTCAGAAAGGTATCGCAATAACAAGAGAAAATATTGCAATACTAAACACCTTTCAGCAGCTGGCTTTAATTAAAGTAGAGACCGGTAAAGCTTCTGTGGTTGATAAATTACGAGTAGACATGGAGGTAAATGAGCTAGAGAATAAACTAGCGTATTTATTAGATAGTAAATGGGTTTTAGAAACGGAGTTTCATCAATTAATCAATGATTCGTTAACGACCGAGATTATTACTCCAGACAGTTTGTGGGAGGAGTCTTTAATGCTTTCAAAAGAAAGTATTATGGATAGTATCGCAACTAATAATCACTTGATTAAGCAAATTGAGCATAAAATTACCTCGTGGGAAAGTCAAGAAATTGCCGCTAAAAAAGTAGGTGGTCCTCAAATAATAGTAGGGTTAGATTATGCGTTTATTGGTAAAAGTGA
>CAXMPG010000005.1:0-6505 GCA_964195485.1 uncultured Desulfobacterales bacterium | reverse complement strand
AGTTGGTGCTTCTGTAGTTGATTTTAATGCAACTTGTAACGGCTTTGCCAATGGTGGGGCTACTGCTTCTGCTACCGGTGGAACTGCTCCGTACACATATGCATGGTCTAATTCTGCGACTACTGCTTCTATTACTGGAGTATTAGCGGGTACGTATTCTGTGACTATTACAGATGCAAATGGGTGCTCTTCGACTAGTTCGACTACAGTGATTGAACCAGCAATTTTAGTTGGTGCTTCTGTAGTGGATTCAAACATTACATGTAATGGTCTTTCTGATGGTGGCGCTACAGCTTCGTCTACCGGAGGAACAATGCCATACACGTATTCATGGTCTAATACTGCAACTACAGCATCAATAACGGGTATGATTGCAGGAACATATTCGGTGACTATTACGGATGCAAACGGTTGCACTACGACAAGCTCAGCAACCGTTACCGAGCCAACAATTTTAGTTAGTGCTTCTGTAGTGGATTCAAACATTACATGTAACGGTCTTTCTAATGGTGGAGCTACGGCTTCATCTACAGGAGGAACAATGCCTTACACTAATGCATGGTCTAATTCTGCAACTACGGCTTCAATTACTGGAGTAATTGCTGGAACATATTCTGTAACGATTACAGATGCAAACGGATGTACTTCTACAAGTTCATCTACAGTTACAGAACCAGGACTTTTAGTTGCTTCTTCAGTGGTTGATTCAAATGTTGTTTGCTTTGGTGAATCAAATGGTGGAGCTACTTCATCGGCCGCTGGCGGCACAATGCCATATACTTACGCTTGGTCTAATTCAGGAACAACAGCTGCTATTACAGGAGTAATTGCAGATACGTTTTCGGTAACTATAGTTGATATCAACGGGTGTATGGATACGTCTTCAGTGATAATCACAGAGCCGCCATTGATGGTGTTGAGTATTGGTAATGATACCATAGTCTGTGCTGACGAAACAGTGGTTGTAGATGCTGGAGCAGGTTTTACTACTTACTCTTGGAGTGACAACACTTTCATGCAAGCTACAGTTGCAAATACAGCTGCATTTGGATCTATTGATTATTCGGTAACGGTAACTAATGTGAATGGGTGTATTGCAATTGACACCTTGAATGTATCGGTATTCAATATTTCTTCAGTTACCATTACCCCTATTAGCGATTTATGTGCGTACGCAATGGATACTTTAATGGCTACTACTGGTTTTGAGTCTTACCTATGGAGTACTTCTGATACAACTAATGATTTGATTGTTGACGCTAATACCTTATCACAAGGGTCTTACACCTACTCAATTATTGCTACCGACTCTAACGGTTGTATAGCTTATGATACCACTACGGTTGGGGTATTCAACGAGGTAGCTATTGATCTTGGACCGGATGTTACCGTTCAATGGATTGATGGTATTGTTGAAAGCTACACTATTGATGCAGGTACGGGTTACGCTAGCTATTCTTGGAACAACGGAAGTGGTACAAACCAAACCTATTTAGTTACTTTACTTAATATGGGTAACGTTTATATTGATGTTACGGATGCTACTGGATGTATTGGTAGAGACACTGTTTTTGTTGATTTTATCTTAAGTACTCCAAACATCGAAATAGGACAAGTTAAAATGTATCCAAATCCTGCGCATGATGTGTTGAATATTGAAATCTCTAATTTCGTTGGACAGAATGAAATGGATATCAAAATAATGAGCATCACTGGTGCGGTAGTTTTAAACCAAAATTACCAAGTAAGCGGATCAACAATTAAACAAACAGTTGATGTATCATCTTACTCTCCAGGAACTTATTTTGTAGAGTTCAACAGTAACGGACAAAAAACAATGAAAAGCTTTATTATTAGATAATAGCTTCAAATAATTCCTAACAAAAGAGCCGATTTCTTAATTGAAGTCGGCTCTTTTTAATTCTGGTATATCCTTCTGAAAACAGAAGTTTATTTAAGAAGTCTTTGATACTTATTTGCCTTCTCTACATCCCCTATTTGATTACACGCCTTAATCATATTACCTACAATTAATTGATTCGTTGGGTCTACGAAAATAGATTTTTCATAGTAAAAAATAGCCTTTTCTAAATCTCCTTGGTTATGCGCTATGGCACCCAAATTACCTATTGCATCAGGGTGAGACGGGTTAATGGCAATAACCTTTTCAAAATACAAACCGGCTTCGTTATAATTGCTTTCATTAAAATAGATAATACCAATATTGTTAAGCGAATTCTCGTGATTGGGCTTATAGGTAATGTTCGTTTTATACTCTTGCAATGCTAAAGCCGCACGTCCGGTTTCAAAATACATTACCCCTAAATTATATCTCGCTTCTGCATAGGCTGGGTAAATCTCCAAACTTCTTTTATAACTCGATTCTGATAATTCAAATAGCGACCGTTGCTTTCTGGCATTGGGTTCTAATTTCGCTTTGTTTTGTGCATGAACAGCTAAAGTAAAATGAGTCCGAGCACTATTTGGTGCTGTGAGAACACCTGATTCAGCTAACGTAAAATCGTTTTCCCAAACATTGATTCTACGCATTGTTTTGGCACTATATAAACCAAACACTAGAATGATAACCAAAAGGTATTTCGTTTTATGGATTCCAGTAAAAGTAGAAAGGTCAACTTTAAAAAGCTTTAGTAAACCCCAAGCCAATGCAAAAACGAATGCTAACGAAGGAATGAATAAAAACCGTTCAGCCATGGTAGCGCCAATTTCTATCACCAGGTTTGAAGATAAAGAAAGTGTACTTGCAAAAAACAAAATCCAAAATACCTCCATTTTCTTAGACTTGAAATTACGTATTGTCCAGTAAATCAATCCACCAAAAACAACCAATGTTGCCCATACTGGAATTGAATTAAATTCTACCAATGGAACCTGATTAAACGAATAATCCCACGATAAGGTAGCTGGAATTAAAAGCAACCATAAATAATTTCCTAAAATAAATATTTTGGTAGCTATTGACTCTTGAAGAGAACTCGCTCCAAACAATACATTATTAATGATGTCGTTAGTTTCTTCTGGTCCTGCGGACTTATTCACAAGAAACCAAACCATAATAAACAACAATGCAGGTACGATAAAAACAACGCTCTTTTTAACTGATTTCAATACCGTTTCATCCTTGAAAAAGAACAACGATAATGGGTAAATAGCGAGCCATGTTACCGCACTTTCTTTTGATAATAATGCCAACATGAAAAAGATAACAGAAACAGCTAAGTCACGTTTGTTACTTTGTGAATTGTACTTCCAAAAGAACAACAAACTATAAATACCAAACAGCATATTTAAAAGCTCATCTCTACTTTTTACATTAGCTATTACCTCTGTGTGAATAGGGTGAGCAATAAATAATAACACAACAATAAATAGAATGTGTTTATGGATTTTCGGAAACCAAGCCATCAATAACTCAAAAATACCGAGGCTTAACAATAAAAGGAGAACGACATTTACAAAATGAGCAAATGCAGGGTTGTTATCAAACAATGTTTTTTCAATGGCAAAAGTTACCAACGTTAAAGGTCGGTAGGGTTGCTGTCCCCCTTCTGAACTTATATAATCAAGGCTTCTTTCAGAAAAAATAGTGGCAATTCCTGATACTCCTTTTTGAACTACTGGATGACTAGTGATGAACAAACTATCATCTAAAACATATTCAAATTTGACCGTTTTCCCGTATAAGAATAGTGTCACAAGAATTATTATTATCCGCATGATTTTCATACTGAAAAATGAAGATTTTCCTAAATCCAATTCCTTTTTAGCCATAATTATTTGTTTAAACTTGGATCAAGAACAAATGCTTTTTCAAAAAATGGGACGGCTTCCGTAGCCTTTCCCATTTGGTTTAATGTCATTCCCATATAAAAGTACAATTGCGCGTTATTCGGACTTAATTCTATAGCTCTTAGAAATACACGTTCTGCGTTAACAAGATCATTTAATTGCGCATAGGTAATTCCCAGGTTTCCCCAAGCATCCTTAAAATAAGGGTCAATGGTTACGGCCTGTTCGTAATACAATTTAGCATTTTCAAAGTCGTTTTTTGCAAAATAAATGGCCGCCATATTATTTAAGGTCGACACGTTTCCTTTACCTGTAGAAATAGATTTTTTAAAATACGGTAAGGCTTCATCGTTCCTGCCTAATTTGTAATAAACCAAACCTATTTGCGCCTCTGCATCGCCATAATTTGGCTTTAATTTAATGGCAGCGTTAAGATAATCTAAGGCGTCATTTAATGCGCGTGTTTTGTTACTAGCGCTTAGGGTGTTCAAGTATTTATTATTCGTTAATTCTAATGAATGCCAATAATTTAACATCGCACTTTCAGGTTGGTTTTCTACATCTGCAGCATATAACACCGCATTAGATTCCCACTCCGTATTCCGTTGAACAACCGTAAACGAATAAACTAGTAGCAAAACTCCAATAACACCCACAGTCACTTTTTCTGACTTCTCTTTAGTAAGCTTAAAAATGTATACTCCCACCAACATACAAAATGCAATAGACGGTGTAAATAATAATCGTTCGCCAAATTGGGTTCCTATAACTAGCACCAGATTTGAATGTAAAATAGTGGTTATTAAATACCAAATAATGGCAAATCCAATAATCTTTTTTTGAAGAATCCATTTGATTCCGTAAAACAATAATACCCCATGAAAGAGAATACCTAAACCTCCAAAAAGAAGAACTGTACTACTCGCCCCAGCGTAAAACTCCGCATACTGACTAGCTAAGGAAAAAGGAAAAACCAATTTATATAGGTACAACATCAAGTGATATCCTGAGAGTAAAAACGTGTTCATGGGGTCATCGCTTAAAAAAGAAATGGTTACTGGAACCGTTTCATTTTGATCTTCTAATGCATTAGATCTAAGTAATAGAAAAGTGATAACAGGAACTACCAATACCCCAATAATTTTCAATAAATCATTCTTTTTCTGATCATAAAAAAACCATCCAGTAAGCGGAATAATAGCTATGAAAACAATGCTGCTTTCTTTAGACAACAAGGCTAACATAAAACTTACACCTACCAAAACAAGCGATACCACACTCTTGTTTTTCATATACTTAGAATAGCATAGTAAACTACTTAATACAAATAACAGACTTAACAATTCGTCTCTACTTTTAATATTTGCTACTACCTCGGTATGGATTGGATGAAACAAAAACAATAAGGTAATTGTTAATGGTAAATATTTATTTTCATTCTTAAACCAATTTGAAGTTAGCCAGTAAAGCAGCAATCCTAAAAGAGCATAAAAAACAATATTGAGAATATGGTGAAATGATGCCCCACCATCGGAGAACTGATGTTCAATAGCAAAACTGGTTAAAACCAATGGTCGGTACAAATCACCCGGATTACTCCAATACCCTTTACGGTAATGAGAGGTGAAAATTTCTGAGATTCCATCTGTCCCACTTTGAACAAATCTATTTTCAACAATGGCAGAAAAATCATCTAATACAAATCCATTATTAATGGTGTTTCCGTATAATAAAACAACAGAAAATATGATTACTATTTCTTTCCAATGTTTCATTATTGCACAGATTGAGATTTAATAATTTCGATGGTCATATTAAGATTCTCTAACGCACCATTATTATTTGGTTGAATCTGTAATACCCGTTCGAAATAACCTTTTGATTTTTGATAATCACCCAATATACCATGTGCCTTACCTAACATTAACAAGGAATTCGTATGGTTTGGGTTTAATTGTAGGCTCTGATTAAAATCAAGAATAGCATCTGCAAAGTTATTTTGGTAACCTAAACACAGTCCTTTAAAGTACCACGCATCTGGGTTATTGGAGTACAAATTAGTGTAGTTGGTAAAGGCAATTAATGCATTCGGATAATCCGTTAATTGGTAGTAATTAACCCCTAAATTGAACCATCCTTTTAAATAATCAGGGTTATTGGTCGTTAATTTGGTTAAGACGATTACCGCCTTATCATATTGTTCATTCCCTTTGTATACGAGCGATAAGTTATTGTATGCGTCCCAGTAATCAGGATAGATTTCAATGGCTCTTTCAAGAGCAATGGCGGCTTCTTTTTGATAATGATTTTTGTCTTTTTGACGGGTAGAAATTTCTGCTTGTTCTTGAGTCGCAGTTCCATAATTATAATTTCCTCGCGCGCTATTTTCTAACTTTAAATAATCTGCGGTATATAGGGTTAAATTGTCCTTCCAATCAGAATTCCTTTTGATACTTACTATAGCATATAATCCAACTATAGCAACAAAAGCGTAGACATACATTTTCTTGGGCTCTCCATCTAATTTGAGCTTTTTCAAGATTCCAAAAAGCACCAAAACCAATCCTAAAGAAGGCGTAAATACAAACCGTTCAGCAAAGGTAGCACCAATAGGAAAAACAAGGTTTGAAACAATAACTAAGGACCCAAAATACCAGGCAATTCCTACACTTATTAGCGGGTCTGTTTTTCTATA
>CAXMPG010000004.1:0-3255 GCA_964195485.1 uncultured Desulfobacterales bacterium | reverse complement strand
CTATTTATTGAAAATAACTATTCCCAATATTTCCTTGGGTAAGATGATTTTTAAGACAATACCTATGCTTCTTCTGACTTCAGTTTAGCGGCATATAACATTCTAGCTATTTCTAAAAATTGCTCCACATCCAATTGTTCTGGGCGCTCACCATCGTACTTTTCAGGTAAAGAAGCACCGTACTCATTCAACATTCCTTTCAACGAGTTTCGAAGTGTTTTACGTCTCATTCCAAAAGAAGTTTTTACTACGCGTTTAAAGAATTTCTCTGGAATATCTAGTTCCTTTCTATTGTTACGAGTCATTCTAATCACTCCAGAATTTACTTTTGGCGGTGGATCAAAATGCTCTGGACCTACACTAAAAAGATATTCAATATCATACCAGCATTGCAGCAAAACACTGGTCACACCATATTGTTTATTACCCGGTAAAGAAGCAATTCTAACGGCCACTTCTTTTTGAAACATTCCGGAGCACTCTACTACTTGTTCTTTGTTATCTAAAACCTTGAACATTATCTGCGTAGAAATATTGTAAGGATAGTTTCCAATAAGAGCAATCTTATCTTCGGTAATATCGCTTAAACGCATTTCTAAAAAATCGCCTTCAATAATGCGATCTTCTAACTTAGGGAGATATTTTTTCAAGTAAACAATAGACTCTTTGTCAATGTCAATTACCGTTAGCTTATCTCCGTGAATATTTATGAGTTCCTCCGTAAGAATTCCTTTTCCAGGCCCAATCTCCAATACCTTTTCATATCCGGTAGCTTGTAAAGTGTGCGCAATATCATACGCAATTTTATCACTCGTTAAAAAATGCTGTCCTAAGTGCTTCTTCGCTTTTACTTTCATCATACTACTTCCAATAAAGTTCTAAAAGCTACAAAATGGTCTTTATAACGTGCGGTGTGTTCTTGTTGTAATTTGGGGGCAAAATTTTCTTGATAATCGTCTAACACTTCGGTACTATCACAGTAATATTGAATGGAGTAATTAGTTCCTTCATCATCCTCAATAAGCACTTTTGAAAATACATGATGCGTAAATTTTCCGGTCGCCAAAACCTCAGGAATATGAACAACTTTCATCCATTCAATCCAATCGTCATGCTTCTCATTCGAGATTTTTACCGTAACGTTATAAATTATCATTTGATTTAATTTGAGCTGCAAAGGTGATCAATCAAAATGAGTTCAAAGGGCATTTAAAAGAATTAATTAACCTTCGTAATACTCATATTTCACTTTCGTAATCTTTATTTGCTGCGTATTAATATCCTTTTCTAAAATTGCAATCAGTAATCCCTCTTCATACAAGTACTCCGTTCTAAACACAAACGCGCCATCTCTAGTTTGATTCATAGCTAATAAATCGCCATTCTCTGCATATTCTAAAACGTATTTAGTCTCCCTTCGGGTTACCTCTTTCACATTAAATGAATACGAGACTAACCAACCATTTTCATATAGATAATAACTAGTTTCTCTGCTTGCTCCTCTAATAAAGCGGGTACGTTCTTCCTCAATTCTACCGCTACCATCTAAATCTACAACGGTATATTTATACGTTAGTTCTTCACTATTTAACCAATATTTTTTGTACTGGAATTCGGTGAAAAACTCATATTTAAACTTCTCACTTTGAAGCACTTTAGCCGTTTGTGCCTCCGCTACTTGAATCTCGGTCACCAAATCCTTATCATTATATACATACGACCTAAAAACATCTTTCTTAGTCGATTGAATATGCTCAGTGGCTAACAGCCCATTTTTAGAAATAAAATAAGTGGTGGTGGTTGAGTTTCCCGATTTATTGGCCCGCACCCATTTCTCTACATCTCCATTTTTACTAAATGTGAATATGGCAAATTCGGCAGAGTGCACCAGCTTCCTATTCGGTGATTTATGCATCACCGTAGTAATTAGCTTTTTTACTTTTTTGCCCTTTATTATTTGCGCATTAAAAAACGGGTACGTATTACCCAATGCGGGTAGATTATTTGCAAACTGCTGCGCGTTAACTGGCGTTAAATTTCCAATAAAGAATATAAAAAAGAATAGTTTTCTCATTTAATGATTACGCAATTTGATTCGTTCTTTTTGATATTGAAGTTCTTTATTTCACTTGACCCAAAGCCTCTTCTAAACTCGTAGTAGGTAATTGACATGCTTTATTTACACACACGTAAAACATTGTTTCCCCTTTTACATGTTTTCCTTCTAATAGCGCTATTTCACTTGCCTTTTCAGCTCCTATAACTATCTTATTAGGAATATAGTATTTCTCTAATTCACCTCTTTTTTCTATCGCACCATTTCCAGTAATCGCAATTTCATACAGCGGATACACGTTACGAAGCATCAAGTTCCCCCAATGTGAATATCCAGCACCGTAACTAGGCATTTGATTCTGAATGTTATTCAACATGCTTTCGCTTTTGGCAAGAAAATCAGGATTATCTATCACCGTTCCAACTAAAAACAACGCATTTGCCATACTCGCGTTTGAACTCGGAATTACATTATCCGTTAGTTCCATTTTACGCGCAACTAGTGCCGGGTCTAAGTCAGATGTAAAGAAGAACATTCCGCTACTTTCATCATAAAAATGCGTAATAGCATACTGCGATAATCTTTCCGCTTCTAACAGCCACTTCTCATCAAAGGTGGCTTCATATAAACGAAACAAACCTTCTATAGATTGCCCGTAGTCTTCTAGGTAACCGTTGATATTTGATTTTCCATTTTTGTAATTATGATTTAATCCTCCATCGGTTCTGCGTTGCGTTATAGTAATAAACTCAGCCGATTGAATGGCCAATTTCAAAAACCGTTCTTCCCCAAATGCGATATATGCGTTGGTCAGACCTTGAAGCATTAATCCGTTCCAAGAAGTTAGACTTTTATCATCTAAACCAGGGTGAATTCTTTTTTCCCGATGCGCAAGTAACGTTGCATTAGAACGAGTAACTATCTTACTCAATTCTTCGGTAGTGATTCCTAAATCGTTCGCTACTTTTTCATCCGTATCGTCACGTAAAAGAATATTGTTACCATGCTCCCAATCGGCTTTTCCACCAATATTGTAATACGCTTTCATCACGTTAAAATCATTGCCCGTAACCGACTTAAATACCTCTTTGGTCCAAACGTAGTATTTCCCTTCTTCACCTTCACTATCGGCATCTAAAGAAGAATAAAACACCCCGTTTCCATCATATAATTCTCTTAAACAAAAATCAATACTTTGG
>CAXMPG010000003.1:0-17380 GCA_964195485.1 uncultured Desulfobacterales bacterium | reverse complement strand
ATCTGTTAAGTCCCCAAGAACATATTTCACCTTAGGATGATTGACATGGTGAGATTCTTTAATAGTTCTTCCGGTAGCTACTATTTGAGTAACCTCCGGTGAATGAACTAATTTTTCAAGTGTTCTATACCCTAAAAAGCCTGTTGCACCTGTGAGTAATATCTTCATGGTTTTGGTAATCGATTAGTTCTTAACTAGAGACACAAACATATGTTTTAATATCTCTGCTCTAAATGAACCTAGGTTAAGAAAATCAACAGATTGAATAATAGATAGCTTTCTCTATACAAAACACTCGATTCTAGCAACAAAAAAAAAGGTGAAAACAATTTTGCTTCCACCCTTTCACCTAAATAAAAACTGTTTGCTAAAACTTTATTAATCGAATGGTTTTTTGACCGGTATCTGAATTCACACGAACAAAATAGACTCCTGATTCTAAGCCACTTAAATCGATTTCTATGTTTTTGCTCTTGCTATACATCTCGATGTATGATTTACCTGATATATCCAACACATTGATTTGTACTTTCCCTACATTATCAGCCATGGTTAAATTCACTAAATCACTTGTTGGATTAGGATATAAACTGACTACCGTATTAAGTTCCCCTTCGTTAATTCCAACATTCGTTAAATTCACACAATCTGAAGTATCCACACATCCAGTACTATTAGAGATAATTACCGCATAAGAACCATTTACGGTGGCTGTATACGTAATATTTGTCGCCCCAGCTATCAAGCTATTATCACTACAATCCATCCATTGATAGGTCATACCAATGGCATTGGCCGATATGGAGGACCAATTTGATGACGTAGATACATCGATAGGAATAATAGTTAAGAATAAGCGAACTACTGAATCACATCCTGTGGCATTTACAATGGTATGGTAAACGTTTGAGTTATTTGAATAGTAAGTAATTCCATTAATCCATGTTAAGCTATCACAAGACGTTTGTATATCAGAACCTGATGTGGCATAACCCAAGGTTAAATCCAGCATTACCACAGAATCACACCCATTGGTACTAACCAAAGTATCGGTAGCTGTATTATTACTCGCAGTATAGGTAACTCCATTACTCCATGTGTAACTACCACACGCATGAACCACATCTACAAAAATAGTACTGTTGATTAATGTTAAATTCAATGTAGCCACGGAGTCGCAACCTAAAACACTGGTCGTTTGATAGGTAGCTATGGAGTTATTTGAGTAGTAGGTAATGCCATCCACCCAAGTCAAACTATCACAAACTGTTTGCACATCGGTAGTCGCATAAATCTGATTAATGGTAAGGTTTAATGAAATTACTGAATCACATCCTGCGGCATTGAGCACCGTGTAATTAGCCGTATTGTTACTGGATGTATAAGTTACTCCATTAATCCAAGTATGACTTCCACAAGCGCTTATTACATCTGTACTGGATGTGCTGTTATTAACAGTCAGGTTTAAAGTAACCACAGAATCACAATTAGCCGCATTGGTAAGCGTATGAGTTGCTGTACTATTACTAGCTGTATAAGTCACCCCATTAATCCACGTATATGTATCACATGCAGTATGCGTATCAATACTTGTAGTGCTATTCGTTATGGTAAGATTTAATGTAATCACAGAATCACAACCCGCTATATTTAGCAGCGTATCTTTAGCAGTCGTATTACTTGAGGTATACGTAATACCATTAATCCAAACCAAACTATCGCATTCTGTTCGAGTATCTGTACTGGATGAGGTATTCAAAATGGTTAAATCCGTATTTACAATAGAATCACACCCTCCAGTTGCCATTCCCGAAAGTGTATCGTGATATACACCAGTGGTTGAATAGGAATTAGTTCCTACCACTAAAACAAATCCAATACATTCAGAAAAAACTTGATTTGAGGTTTTGTAACTTCCAACGGTAAGATCCGTAGTCACAATAGAATCGCATCCTAACGATGACGAAGCTACTAAAGTATCCACATAAACACCAGTAGTAGAATACGTATTCGTTCCTACCGTAATTGAATAACCGGTACACTCTACTAGAGTTTGTGTAAACAAAGGATTTAGATTAACCGTAAGATCAGTAACCACTATTGAATCACACCCAACGCCTACCAAAGTATCTGTATATACTCCTGTGGTAGTATAGGTATTGCTACCCACTGTTATGGAATAACCATCACATTCTACAAGCGTTTGAGTTGGACCATAACACACAGGATAACAAGGAGTAAATGTCTTACCCGTCACCCAATTTGAAGTCGTTCCGCTTAATGCTAAGTTACTAAGAGTTCCAGTATTTCCATTCCCAGACAAATCTGTTAATGTTGTTATTGTGGTATTAGTTCCGCTTGCAATTCCTTGGTTAAATGTGTAGTATGCTTTAACACTAGATGGGATAGAACACAGTTCATTGTTCATGTCTGCAGCTATTTCGGCCTCACTTCTAGTAATATCCCATACTCTTACTTCATCAATTATTCCTGGGAAATTTCTACTTCCAGCATAAATTGGCGCATACCCAACACCTAAAGCACTAGTAGAGTTGGCCATAGAAATAGTTTTTACCAATGAATCAACGATTACTCCATTAAGGTAGATTCTCAAAAAGGAACCATCATAAGTTCCAGCCACATGTTGCCATGTATTGAGCGTTAATATATTTGTAGATGAAGAAATCTCATTCCAGCCAGGTCCACTTCCTATATTGAAATTTAGCTTTCCACCTGCGCCACATCTCAACATATATCCACCTCCAGCTAATGATTCTTTATTGATGATGTTTCCTTGCCAAATATTAGTTTGCCAAGATGTGGGGTATATCCACGCTTCCAATGTTATTGAGGTTCCGGTAATTTGAACAGAAGTGTTGTTCCCACAATCTACTTGATCATTAGTGCCATCAAAGCTTAATCCGTTTTGAGCGTAAAAGTTTGAGTTAAAAAGGAATAATGTGAGAGCTAGTAAGTAAAGATTTTTCATTTTTTTTTTTAGTCTATAAATATAAGAGTTTTTTTTTCAGAAAAAGATAAATACTGTTTATTCCACAATACATGACATTCAAATAATTAACAAAGAAAGACGGAAACGAACTCGATTCTACCCTTTTCATTAATTCATATTGACCCTATCGCTTCACCACTTTCGCTACCTTTATACCCCGTTCATTTTTCAATGTAACTATATATTCCAGTGGCCATGTTACTCATGCTAATGGTGGTAGTTTGATTTTGTGTATCGGATTGGTAAACCATTGCTCCAGCATTATTGGTAATGGTAATCTCAAAAGAGGCGTTACTTCCTTTATCAATATTTAAAACATCACTCGTTGAATTCGGATATACCGAAACCCCAACCAATTCGACTTCATTAGTTCCACCATTCGTTAAATTCACACCATCTGAAGTATCTACGCATCCACATTTATTGGTCAATACTATAAATCAACGTTTCGAAAATAACCAATAATATTACTATTTAAACACTCCAATTAAATAGTTATTTACAGAATTGATTAAAAAAGATATGCGATGGGAAATTCTAATTTAAAGGATAAAAAAAGACCATACCACATTTATTCTACCCATAAACCCGCATTCTTTATTGGAGCCAAAATCAGACAACTGATATAATTGCCTGATAAATAAATTTAGGTGAATTCGCCCCCAAAAATCACCTCTGTTAAAAACGCTATTGCGCTTGATACCAAATCCCCTACTAAAAGTCCCTTTTCAAGCCAATCAAGTACGAAATAAAAAACCACAGTTCTTGGTGTTACAGCTAAAATGGAAGACCTTGCCGCTTTTTTAAAAAGAAGCCTTTTGGGAGTTCATTTAAGGAAGGTAAAATAGCAGGTAATATGGAGAATTTCTATCCGAATCAAAGATGGATCAGTAAAGGGGAACCTGAGCTGGGTGTAGGTATTATTGTGGAAACGAGTAGAAATCGTGTACAAGTAAATTTCCCTACTTCTGGAGAAACACGCCTTTACGCTACAGAAAGTGCACCATTGCGAAGAGTTGTTTTTAAACCGGGAGATACCGTTGCAGATGCAAATAAACTTCCATTCGTTATTAATCGTGTCCAAAAAGCAGGAGAGCTGTTCTTGTATGTTGGAAAAAGCGGAACGCTTTCGGAAGCTGATTTAGGTGAAGTTTCTGCAAATCATGGTCCTGATGATCGTATTATTATTGGTGATGTAACCACTCCAGAGGTATTTGCTTTAAGAAGAAAAACACTAGAATTCAATCATACGCGTAGAGTATCCCCTATCAATGGATTTGTGGGTGGCCGTATTGATCTTATTCCGCATCAATTATATGTAGCGCATGAAGTCAGTTCTCGTTACGCACCACGTGTATTACTGTCTGATCAAGTGGGACTTGGAAAAACAATTGAGGCCGGTTTAATCTTGCATCGTTTGTTAGTGAGTGGCAGAGCATCACGTATATTAATAGTGGTTCCAGATTCTTTAATTCATCAATGGTTTGTTGAAATGCTGAGGCGTTTTAATTTATGGTTCCATATTTTTGATGAAGAGAGAGCTGCCTCCTTAGATGAAAGTGCTCCGGATGGAAATCCGTTTTTAGACGACCAATTAGTTATTTGTAGCACTTCATTTTTAGCCAACTCCTCTACCCGCGCCCAACAAGCCATTTCTGCACAATGGGACATGTTGGTAGTAGATGAAGCCCACCATTTAGAATGGTCGGTAGATAAAGTAAGTCCTGAATATGCTATTGTTGAATTGTTGAGTAAAGTAGCTAAAGGATTATTACTGTTAACGGCAACTCCAGAGCAGTTGGGCGTAGAAAGTCATTTTGCACGATTAAGATTACTCGACCCGGAACGATATGCGGATTACGAAAAGTTTAGTAACGAATCACAAGACCATAAAGAGATTGCCAATATTGTAGAAGATTTGTCTTTAGGGAAATCCTTAAAGAAAAAAGACACCGCCTTGTTAGAGTCGTTATTTGGTAAGAATAGAATGGCTCAAATAGAACAAAAAGGAGCCGTAGGTAAAAACCAATTAATAGAAGATTTATTGGACCAACATGGTCCTGGTCGTGTGATGTTTAGAAATACGCGTGCGGCTATGAGTGGTTTTCCAAAACGAAAAGCACACCTCATTCCATTGGAGGCTGCATCCAATACAAAACAATGGATAGAACGCTTAACCAACGAATATACCGTTGACAATACCCCTGAAATTGGAACCATTGTTAAACAGCAGTTTTGGTTTTCAGCAGATCCACGGGTAACATGGTTAGTTGATTTGTTAACGCAATTGAGTCCGGCCAAGGTATTATTGATTTGCAAAAGCAAAACAAAGGTATTGGCTTTAGAAAAAGCCCTTCACAAACAAAGCACGGCAAAAGTGGGCGTGTTTCATGAAGACCTAACCATTGTACAGCGCGATAGAAATGCGGCATGGTTTGCAGAAAAAGAGGGTGCACGCATATTATTATGTTCTGAAATTGGTAGCGAAGGAAGAAATTTCCAGTTTGCACATCACTTGGTATTATTCGATTTACCAGTACATCCAGAATTATTGGAGCAACGCATTGGCCGATTAGACCGTATTGGGCAATCAAAAGATATTCAAATACATGTGCCTTACTTGAAAGGAAGTCCGCAAGAAGTATTAGTTCGTTGGTTTCATGAAGGCATAAATGCTTTTGAAGATAATATAGAAGGTGGAAATCAAATAGCGCAACTGTTCGGTGATCGCTTGGTTGACGTTGCTTTGGCTGCCTCCACTTCTGATATCAGTACAAAATTGGATACTTTAATTTCTGATACGGCTAAATACCAAAAAGAACTGAAGCAATTATTAGCAAATGGTAGAGACCGACTTCTTGAAATGAACTCGTTTAGACCATTGATTGCTGAAAAGTTAATTGCGCAAATAAAAGAAGCTGATCAAGATTTAGAATTAGAGATATACATGACCAAAGTATTCCATCACTTTGGCGTTGAAATGGAGGATTTAGCACCTCGAACATACTTGCTACATCCCGCAGGAACCAATAGAGAGGCCTTCCCTTCTATTCCCGATGCAGGAATATCTGTCACCTTTGATCGTAAGCGTGCCTTAAGTCGAGAAGATGTGAGTTTCATAAGTTGGGACCACCCTATGGTAACCGGAGCGTTAGATATGATGCTCAGTTTGGGTACTGGAGCCGCTAGTTTTGGCGTATTGAAAGGAACCACTAAAAAGAGCCTTTTATTGGAGGTGATTTTTGTACTGGAATCGACTGGCAAAAAAGGGGTTAATGTAGACCGTTTTCTTCCAGGCACACCAATACGTGTGGTGGTAAATTACACTGGCGATGAGGTTACAAAAGATTATCCGATAGGATTATTCAACAAGCAATTAATTCCTGGGCAAATAGACGACCTCATTCAAAATGAATCGTTTGTTGATGACCTATTTCCAGAAATGATGGAGACTGCTACAGAGATTGTTGATCAACTGAAATTAGAGGTAATTGCTGGTGGACTGGATTTTATGAATCAAACGTTAGATCATGAAATTGACCGTTTAGCTTATTTACATAAACGAAACAAAGGAATCAGACAAGATGAAGTCCGCACCGCCATTACAGAGAAAATGGTATTGACCTCACTGATTGAAAACGCACAAATTAGAATAGATTCGCTCCAACTTATTAGAGAAGGAGATTTATAAATCATTACCCTTTAGGGGATTTACTATAGAATGCTTCCATCAAACATAAAAATGGTAGCGTAAAAAAACCGTGTGAGTTTGCTCCAAGGTTATTGACTTAAAAATAAAAGAATGAATACATACGAACAAATAGTCGCTGAAATTAAAGCCGCTTCAAACATTGTTATTACCTCTCATAAATCTGCCGATGGTGATTCAATAGGTAGCTCTTTAGGGCTATTAAACTTCATTGAAAAACTAGGAAAAACAGCTACGGTTTGTCATCCAGACCCCGCTCCTAGTTTCTTGTATTGGTTGGATACATCAGCCTTTTTACGAATGACAGAAAAACCCGAAGAAGTAACTTCTGCTTTTGAAAAAGCAGACTTAGTTTTTTGTTTGGATTATAATGCGACCAACCGTGTTGGACCTGAAATGCAAGCCTTATTAGAAGCGGTAACGTGTAAAACAATACTAATTGATCATCATTTAAATCCGCAAGAATTCCCAACAATTACGGTATCTGAAACTACGGCTTCTTCTACTTCTGAGTTAATTGTAGAATTGATTGACCAATCTGGTAACATTGCCTTACTGGACCAGAAAATTGGGACTCCTTTGTACCTAGGTATATTAACTGATACAGGTAGTTTCCGATTTCCTTCTACAAAGCCACGTACGCACGAAGTATTAGCGAAATTACTAACCGGTGGCGTAGAAAATCACTTAGTCCACGAAGTACTTAGCGATAACAATACTGCAAGTCGTTTGCGTTTGCAAGGTTACGCTATGAGCGAGAAAATGGAAATCTTAGAAGATTACATGGTGGCGGTTATTTCATTATCGAAAGAAGAATTAGCCAAGTACGATTACCAAAAAGGTGACACCGATAACTTAGCCAATCAAGTCTTATCCATTAAGGGAATGAAAGCAGCTATTGTGTTTTCTGAAAGAGATGATATCATGAAAATATCATTCCGTTCGAAAGGAGAAGAAAATCCTGTGAATGTGCTTGCTGGCGAGCACTTTGATGGCGGAGGTCATGCCAATGCATCTGGAGGAATGAGCGACTTAACGGTAACGGAGACTTTAGATAAAATAAAAAGTTTAATCCCAAAATATTTTACGAATTTGTCGTAAAACCGAATTTTAAAATACAAAAATGCCTCCCTTCTAGTTTAGAACGTGAGGCATTTTTGTATTTGATTTATAGCTATTTAAGGATGATTTCGTAGTAAATTATTTGATTACCTCTTGTAGATATGCGCCAAGTAAATCTTCTAAATTTTCTTTATCGTGTAATTGGTCATACCCAATATCTTGCGCATAGAGCTGTGCCCGTTGTCCTTCTGTAAGCTCAGGTTTAAAAATAAATGCTTTATAAGCATCATCTAGCAATCCTTTTGGATTTACAACTAGCAGAGAGTTAGAAACAATTTCTGCGCTCGCTACGGCCTTAATTTCGTTTAGCGCATGAATAATTTCTGGCGCAAACACCCCAAAAGAGCTTTCATAAAACTCCGTAAAGCCTCCACCTGTTACCGTTTGATTTAATTTCACAATTACAAAAACCATTTTTTCAGGCCCCGTTAATCCTTGAACAACTTGATACCATTGTGACCAACTTTCACTATCATAGCTAGCATCTTCCAATTGATTCTCGGCTGAACTAAAAAGTCGGCTAATTAAAGCTCTATTCGAAACATTCTCCATTATTGTGTGTCTAAATTTAAGAATATATTTAGTTAAATCACTGATTAACTAATTGTTAATGATTAATTTAATTTAGTAATTCTGGCTTCGAAATTAGCCATTTGCTTTTAAAAATGGCTCTTTGGAGGTAGGTATTTGTTGTTTCTTTAACTATTCATCTTCTCGTATCATCACATTGATCATCAGAAAATATGTGCAAGTTATAACTGGACTAAAAGTGCGGCAGATAGAAATTACGAAAACATTGTTATCAGTGAAAATACTCGAATTATTAAAGCCTTCATTTCTGAATTTGAAAAACTTTGGAATAAGCTAGATTAATTAATAGCCGTCACTTTAAACACTCCTCTTACCTAGTACAAAAAGCCAAATAACCAGAGCGGAATTTTATTACCCATAGAAATCTCAAGGTCATCAACAGCTAAAAATGAATGGTCTATATCTTTAATTTGTTTGTCTGTTTTACCTTTTCCTCCTACCTCGATTAAGTAGTTATTATCGATTAAAAAATCACCCTTCTCTGGATAGGTGACTTTGTACTTATAACTTATTTGATTTAAAAAGAACGTTTCTCTAACACTACCTAAGTTTGCTTGGCCATTTCCTAACGCATAGCTCAAATTACTGTTTTCTAAGAATATCTTATCCGGCTTTTGTAACAAGCTTACTCCAAAAGAATTTTTATTCAAGGTATTTAGCAAATTTACATCGTCTAAATGGCGTAAATATTCTACCAAGGTATTTCTAGTTACTCCTATTTTATTGGATAAACTTGTTATGTTGGGCTTAAATGGAACAGACTGAGAAACAACATATAGCAACTGCTTCACCTTGTTTATTTTTGATACCTCTACACCTCTTAGTAATGGTAGCTCAATTTCTAAAATCATATTAATCACACTGTTCACTTTTTTATAATACAATACTTCATTATTGTCATAAAAAGGATAATACCCGTGTTTTAAATAATCAGAGAAGTATGCTAAAGGTTTAATTTTAGAACTAATATCTACTGAAATACGCTGATTAGACAGAATATCTTCTAACGAATAGCTTTCAAATTTTAATTGATGATATAATTCTAGATACTCTCTAAAAGAAAGCCCTTGAAGATTATATATCAATGCTCTACGACTTAAGTCTGCCGATGAATTTAAAATCTCTAATAAAGAAGACCCTGTAAATACTACCTTCAACTCTTTATGGTAATCATAAATGTTTTTTAATTCAATAGCCCAATTGGGGTACTTATGCACTTCATCAACAAAGAGGTGCTTACCTCCCTTTTTGACAAACTCATCAACAACATCTACTAATTTTAGCTCAGTGAAAACGATATCATCTAACGAAACATACAATGCGTCTATAGATAAACCATAGTTTATCTTAATATATTGGAGTAACAATGTGGTCTTACCAACTCCTCTAGAACCTTTAATACCAATTAATTGCTCTGCCCAAGGCAGCTCAGAAATTATATTCCGAGTAAAATCTAATGTGGTATTTTTTAGATACGTATTATGTTTCTCTCTCAAAATTTCCATAACACAAATATAGGTGTTTTGCTTCATCCATAAAGCATTTTATTTACATTATGCTTTATTAACAAAGCAATTTTATAGATTTTTTGCTTTCTAAATAAAGCAAAAAGTCATTTTCAACATACTTACACCTCGTTTTCCTTAATAAGAATACTATTTTGTAAAATATATTAGCAGCTACTGTTAAATATATTTACTTCCTTTGTGCTTACGGGACTTCGGCTTACTTCGACTCCGCTCAGTACAAGCCGCTCAGTGACCGTAAACAGCGAATGTATATCAACAACCACACCTATTACAGCTTAAAGTACGGCACCATTTCTCCGAGAGAATTGGTAGATGAAATGCTACGGAATAATGTATCCACTTTCGCTTTGACTGATATCAATAATACTTCGGCATTACTAGAAGTGTTACGCTTATCTAGCGATGAAAAAATCAAGATTGTAGCCGGGGTAGATTTCCGTAATGGAGCACAACAACAGTTTGTATCTTTAGCTAAAAACAACTTTGGGTGGATTGAGATAAATAACTGTTTATCAAAATCATTACACCTGAAAGAGGGAATCGATAATCGCGCGCCTGAGTTTGAAAACGTGTTTGTAATTTATCCCTTTGGGAGTATAGAAATTAGCGATTTAAAGCCGCATGAGTTTATTGGTATTCGAGTTTCTGACATCAATGCTTTACGCTTTAGTGAGTTCAAAAACCACCAGGAAAAACGCGTGATTATGCAACCTATTACGTTTAGAAATAAGCGAGATTTCAACGCACACCGACTACTCCGTGCTATTGCCAACAACACGTTACTGAGTCAACTCTCCAAAACGGAAGAAGCTAATCCTGATGAGATTTTATATACTGAAACCGATTTAGAACAGGCTTTCATTGAGTTTCCTGAAATTATTGAAAACACCAAAAACATGCTCCGCTCCTGTTCTATTGACTTTGTACTCGGTAATGAACACGGACATAACAACTTACAGCATTATACTTCCAGCCATGAACTCGACTTCAAACTTCTTAAACATCTAGCTTTCAAAGGACTACCATACCGATTCACCCCAAATAACGTAACTGATGCCGTTCTTGACCGTATAAATATGGAGCTTGACATTATTCAGAAAAAGCAATTTGTCTCCTATTTTTTAATCGCCTGGAAAGTCACCAAATACGCCCGTAACCGGAACTATTTCTATGTAGGTCGTGGTAGCGGTGCCAATAGTATTATCTCTTACCTACTGCGTATTACGGACGTAGACCCTATGGAATTGGATCTCTATTTTGAACGCTTTATCAACCTGTTCCGGCAAAGCCCACCCGATTTTGATATTGATTTTTCTTGGAAAGAACGTCAAGATGTTACCAGATACATCTTTGAACGATTCCCGTACGCCACCCTTTTAGCCGCTTACAGCACTTTTAAACATAAATCGGTACTACGTGAGCTCGGAAAAGTTTTTGGTTTACCTGCGTCTGAAATTGACAAACTGCAACGCTACCCCAAACAAGCCGATGAAATAGGCCAACTCATTTTACGTTACAGTCAGTTGATTCAAGGGTTTCCGAGTCATTTAACCGTTCACTCAGCCGGAATCATTATTCCAGAAAAACCCATCCACTACTACACCGCTACGTTTATGCCGCCCAAAGGCTATCCTACCACGCACTTTGATATGCATATTGCCGAAGATATTGCCCTCTATAAGTTTGATATTCTAGGCCAACGTGGGCTCGCTAAGATTAAAGACTCCTTGGCAATCATTGCGCAAAACCCAGACAACAAAAACTTTGATATTCATGATATTAAGTCGCTCAAAACCGATGAGAAATCAAACAACCTCCTCCGTTACGGAAACGCTATTGGGTGTTTTTACATTGAATCGCCCGCTATGCGTATGTTACTCCGAAAACTACAGGTCAGCAAGTATTTAGATTTAGTAGCAGCCAGCTCTGTGATTCGACCTGGCGTAGCGCAAAGCGGAATGATGCGCGAGTATATTATTCGCCACCGAAATCCTAAAATGCGTGAACTCGCTAAAAAGCAATCGCCTACACTCTACAACCTGATGCCTGAGACCTATGGCGTAATGGTGTATCAAGAAGACGTGATTAAAGTGGCGCATTATTTTGCGGGTTTAACCTTGGCTGAAGCCGATGTTTTACGCAGAGGAATGAGTGGTAAATACCGCTCTCGCGAGGAGTTTCAGCAAGTTAAAGACAAGTTTTTTGATAATTGTGATGCTAAAGGAAATCCGAAAGCACATACCTTAGAAATTTGGCGTCAAATAGAAAGCTTTGCTGGTTACGCTTTTGCGAAGGGACACTCGGCCAGTTATGCCGTAGAGAGTTACCAATGCTTGTATTTAAAAGCCCATTATCCGTTAGCTTTCATGGTGGCTACCATTAACAATGGTGGTGGCTTTTACTCGCGTGAACTCTACCTACACGAAGCCCGTAAACATGGCGGAAACGTGCATCTGCCCTGCATTAACCAAAGTAATCATGTTGCTGTTTTATATGAAACTGATATTTATCTAGGTCTTGGTTTTATTACTGGATTAGAGACCAATACCATCAATACGGTCTTAAATGAACGGAACCATTTTGGTTTCTTTACTGGATTCCGTGATTTTGTAGGAAGAACTCCCATATCTATAGACCAGTTGATATTACTCATTCGTAGCGATGTTTTTCGATTTACCAAACAGAGTAAAAAGGCCTTGTTATGGGATGCACATTTGCTACTCAGTAAAACAAAAAAGGTTCCAACCACACTATCGTTATTCCAAACTAAAGCTAAAGAATTCAAGCTCCCAACCCTTTGGAAACATGAGTTAGAAGATGCTTTTGATGAAATTGAATTATTCGGATTTCCGGTTACTACCTCCCCTTTTCAACTTGCTATCGAAATTCCTAAAAGTGAGATTACCGCAGAAATGTTTCCTCTTTTCGTGAACAAAACCATTACACTAGTTGGCTATATGGTTCATGTAAAAAGTGTGCGGACAAAAAACGGTAATCGTATGTTTTTCGGTACTTTCATTGACACAGAGGGTAATTGGCTAGATACTATTGTTTTTCCACCGGTGGCAATGCGCTATCCGTTTACAGGTCCTGGTAGCTACATTATTCACGGTAAGGTGGTTGAAGAATTTGATTACTTGAGCCTAGAGGTCATTTGGCAAAAACGTATTCCAAGTAAAAATGCCGATGATGTGGAGAGTACAAAGCTGAAAGCTGGGAAGATGGAGAGTTAAATAGTTTGACAATTTAGGAGTTTAGAGGTTTTTACTTTTATCAATGAATACCACAAAAGCACAACTCAACCGTGCATCCGTGGCAAACTTTCATTCATCTATTATTGAACTAAATAATTCAACATCAATAAGCCTAACCTACTTATTTTCAATAATTAAAACCACCGCATTACTATCTCCAATATTTAATGCTTTGTGCCACTCTACGCCTTCGCTGTAATAATTACTTCCAGTAGGAAAATCGACTTCTCTAATTCCGTCTTTATCTTCAATTCTAAATCGGCTACCAGATATCGCATACGCATAATGTGCTGGGTGATAATGCTTGTCGTGACCTACTCCTGGGGCAAACGAACATTTTAGCACACGCATTTCATCATTGTCAACTAATACTTCGCAAACTGCCGTATTATTCCAACCTGCTTCTAAAGGGTCGGGTAATTTGCTAGTCTCTTCACAACTCCATAAACCGATTAACAAAATTATACCAATAACACTTTTTAACTTACTCATATATAATTTATTAAACTTTTTTAATCGATATTCAAACGATGAAACAACCATTTCAAATAATGAAATTATCTATTTCGCTTTAATTTTATTGGATTCAATTCGGTTGGGAAAAGTCAGTTACATAAACCGTATTATTATCTTCATCTACAAAGTAAATCAGTTTTACCGTTTTTCTTGATGTAATCTGGAAAACTAAAAATTGATGCGCCTTATTTAAATAGGCTAATGACTGTTCCATCCTACCTCTATTAGGTTTTAAGGATAAAGACAATGCTAGGTTTAATATCTCTTTCGATTTCCGATTCGCACTTTCTGAGCTATGGGTTTGAAAAAGATACGAGAGCAATTCTATATAGAAACGCTCCGCTTCAGGGGTTATTTTTACTATATAGCGTGTTGATTTTTCCAATTTTCAACCTCCGTGATAAATTCACTAATATCTCTAGTACTTCCTTCTTCAATAGACTTTAACGATGCTTCAGCTCTCTCTTTCAGCTCTGTATCTGAAGGTGTAAAAATAGAAGATGAGGATTGTTTTTCATTTTTAACAAAATCAGCTATTTTTTGAAGGAAAGTATTACTCTCACTATCCAAAATAGCTTTAACCAACTCAATTTTTGTTGTTTGAATATTCATTCTTAAATTCTTTACATTTCAAATGTACAAAATATTATTTTTAAATTTCAAGCCTCAACCTCAAACATCTACTTTTGATTATGGCATATGACGAATTTTTAGGCGATAGAATAACCCAAGTACTAAAAGAGAAAAACACCGATTTTTTCGCAAAAAAAATGATGGGCGGACTCATATTTATGGTTCGTGAAAAGATGTGCGTAGGAATTCACATTGACAAAAAATTTGGAGACTCCCTACTCATGGCTAAAATTGGACAAGAAGCCTATCAAACGGAAATCGAAAAAGAAGTTTGTTTACCTATGGACTTTACAGGAAGACCAATGAAAGGCTACATATTCATCACCCCAGAAGGTTTTGATACCGATGAGGATTTAGAATATTGGCTTGACCTAGCTATACAATTTAACTTGATTCAATAATCCAATTTCATAGCTTAATTGAGCGAATTAAAACCAATAAAAATCATTGTATTTCATGACCATAATCAACGGTAATATTCCCTATTACCAACGTATCTTTGTCCAATAAATTCAATCAAAATGGGCGATTCTAGAATAGCTTCAAACAAGTTTTTAAGCAACAATGAAGACCTACTAGGGATTCAGCAGAAAGTCATCTATTTCTTATTAAGTATAATTTTTGCTTTTGGACTTACCTACGCCCTTGCTTCACCCGATTTAAGTGACGACCAAATTTACGTGCTATTTCTATTATTTTTATCCGTAGGTTTATGGGTAAGTGAGGCTGTTCCTCCTTTTGCGGTAGGATTATTTATTGTTGGTTTCCTGATTTTTTCTTTAGGTTCTTACTACCAAAATGTTGATCCTGAACATGCCACAGAGTATGTGAAAAAATACATGCATACCTGGTCAAACAGTGTGATATGGCTGATGCTAGGTGGATTCTTTATGGCGGAAGGAATGCGAGCTGTGGGTTTAGATAAAACCTTATTTAAAGTCTCCATTTCAAAATTTGGTTCTCAACCTAGGTATGTGTTACTCGGCATCATGCTGGTTACGGCCATTTTCTCTATGATTATGTCTAACACAGCGACTACCGCTATGATGATTGCTGCGGTAATTCCATTTTTAGACACTTTAAAAAAAGACGCGCCATTTTCTAAAGCTTTACTCATAGGTATTCCTGCAGCTGCCTCTTTGGGTGGTATGGGAACCATTATTGGCTCTCCTCCAAACGCTATTGCGATTGAAGCATTAAGTAGTCATGGAATTCAATTTGGTTTTTTAGAATGGATGATGGTAGGTTTTCCAATCGCTATTATTTTAGTCCTCGCCTTTTGGGTGTTTTTAATTAGTAAATACGTTCCTAAGGTAACCACCATAGATTTATCGTTTCTAGATAATTTAGACCATAAAAGTAGTTCCCCGGTGTTTAAAATAAAAAAACGATTGGTATCTGGCATATTACTCGTTACCCTAACACTTTGGTTGACAGGAAATATACATCACATACCTGCCTCTATTGTTTCGTTTCTACCAATTATTTTATTAACCATGTTCGGTATCGTTTCTGGAGAAGAAGTTAGAAAATTACCTTGGGATACATTAATGCTAGTAGCCGGTGGTTTGTCTTTAGGACTAGCTATTAAGGAAACAGGATTGGCCAATTATTACGTGCTTCAACTACAAGATTTTGAGATTAATTTTTACGTAATGATGATTATTTTCTCCCTTCTTACCGTGATACTTTCAAATATAATGAGCAATACGGCAACTACCACCATATTAATTCCAATAGCTATTATTCTAGCCTCACAAAACGCATTGATTCTACCTTTAGTAATTGCTTTAAGTGCTTCAGCAGCATTGTTTTTACCTATATCCACTCCACCAAATGCCATTGCCTTTAGTACGGGAAGGATATTGCAAAAAGACTTTATGTCTGGAGGTTTACTAGTCGGACTTTTAGCTCCTTTGGTTATTATTACAGGAGTTCTATTGTTTATTAGTTGGTATAACTAAATAGGTTTAGAAAACCCTTTTGACCAAGTTGGTGAAGACGACATTAGATTTAATGCAGCAAAATTCATCGAACGTTTAAATCATATACCTAATAAGTAGACGGCATAAAAAAGGCGTTTCCCTTGGAAGGAAAACGCCTTTACATACATTTAAACAGAACTACATATTACGTCTATACTGTCCGCCAACGGTGAAAAGAGAGCTTGTAATCTGTCCTAAAGAACAAAATTTAGAAGCTTCCATTAGTTGCTCAAAAATGTTGTCATTTTGAATAGCAGCCACTTTCAATTTCTCCAATTCAGCAGGAACCAAATCCGCATTTCCTTTATGAAGTTCGGCTAACATCTCAATTTGATATTGCTTCTCTTCTTCCGTAGCTCTAATTACCTCTTTAGGCTGAACTGTAGGCGAACCTTCTGAATTCAAATACGTATTCACGCCAATTATTGGAAATTCACCACTGTGCTTCAATCCTTCGTAATACAATGATTCTTCTTGAATTTTACTACGTTGGTACATGGTTTCCATAGCGCCTAATACACCTCCACGTTCGGTAATTCTATCAAACTCTAATAACACCGCTTCTTCGACTAGATCGGTTAACTCTTCAATAATGAATGCGCCTTGAATTGGGTTTTCATTTTTAGATAATCCTAACTCTTTATTAATAATCAACTGAATAGCCATTGCTCTACGTACCGATTCTTCGGTAGGAGTGGTAATTGCTTCATCATATGCATTGGTATGCAGGGAATTACAGTTATCATTTATAGCGTACAAGGCTTGTAAAGTGGTACGGATGTCGTTAAAGTCAATTTCTTGCGCATGTAACGAGCGTCCACTAGTTTGAATATGGTATTTCAACATTTGCGCACGCGCATTTGCACCATACTTATGCTTCATTGCTTTACTCCAGATTCTACGCGCAACTCTACCAATTACCGCATATTCAGGGTCAACTCCATTGGAAAAGAAGAATGATAAGTTAGGACCAAATTTATTGATATCCATTCCCCTACTCATATAATACTCTACATACGTAAATCCATTAG
>CAXMPG010000002.1:0-14426 GCA_964195485.1 uncultured Desulfobacterales bacterium | reverse complement strand
AATATGATATAACTTAATTCTAAGCGTTCATGGCTTCAGCGCCAGAAACAATTTCTAAAATTTCAGTTGTAATAGCAGTTTGACGTGCTTTATTGTAAGTTAATTTCAACTCTTTCAATAAGTCACCTGCGTTATCTGTTGCTTTATGCATCGCTGTCATACGTGCGCCTTGCTCCCCTGCAAAAGAATCCAATACAGCTTTAAAGATTTGAGTCTTTAAAGATTTAGGAACAATTACATCTAAGATGTCTTCTTTGTTCGGCTCAAAAATGTAATCAACCGAAGAAGAATTGGATGTTTCAGGAGCTACCACAGGTAAAAACTGCTCTCTAACTACTAATTGTGTAGCGGCATTTTTAAACGTGTTATACACTAAAACAATCTCATCAAATTGTCCATTTATATAAGAATCCATCACTTGTTGAGCCACTTTCTCTACGTTTACGTAGGTCAAGTCGTCAAAGATGTGATTTGCATTTTCTGGTAGACTTCCATCCGTAACAGCAAGACCAAGCTTACCTAATACATCAGATGCTTTTTTACCGATACAAAGTACCTTAACATTTTTATCAGCGTATGTATCGCTAATAAGCACGTTAGTAGCTTTAATGACTTGGGAATTAAAGCCACCACATAAACCACGATTTGAAGTCACAGGAATTAAAAGAACATTTTTCACTTCGCCATGAGGACCATACATACCTTCTGAAGAATCTAAGCTAGCTGTCAAATTAGACAATACTTCACTTAATTTCTCAGAAAACGGTCTCATTTGAGTTACTGCATCTTGTGCTTTTTTTAGCTTAGCTGCAGAAACCATTTTCATGGCAGAGGTGATTTGCATCGTTGAATTTACCGATGTAATTCTATTTCTTACCTCTTTTAAATTTGCCATACTTTACGTATTAAAACGATTAACGATTCGCTTAAATTAATATGCTGCAGTCATTTCTGCTGCTACTTTTTCTAATACAGATGTTTGTGCATCAGTGTATTTTCCACTAGCTAAAGCAGCAATAGTATCTGCGTGAGAAGTTCTCATCGTTTCTAAGAAATCAATTTCAAATTTCTTAATTCCTTTTACTGGAACAGCTTGCAATAAACCTTTAGCACCCAAATAAATGATCGCTACTTGTTCTCCTACTGGAAGTGGAGAGTTTTGCGCTTGCTTTAAGATTTCAACGTTACGTGCACCTTTATCGAGTACTGCCTTAGTTGCTGCATCTAAATCAGAACCGAATTTAGAGAAAGCCTCTAATTCACGATACTGTGCTTGATCCAACTTAAGTGTACCTGCTACTTTCTTCATTGATTTAACCTGCGCATTACCACCTACACGAGATACCGAGATACCTACGTTAATTGCTGGACGTACACCTGATAAGAATAAATCAGATTCTAAGAAAATTTGACCATCAGTAATAGAAATTACGTTAGTCGGAATATAGGCAGAAACATCACCTGCTTGAGTTTCAATAATTGGAAGAGCTGTTAATGAACCACCACCTTTAACACGTCCTTTCAAAGACTCTGGTAAATCGTTCATGTTTTTAGCTACATCGTCATCATTAATCACTTTTGCAGCACGCTCTAATAATCTGGAGTGAAGGTAAAATACATCACCTGGGTATGCCTCACGTCCTGGTGGACGTCTAAGTAATAAAGATACCTCACGGTATGCAACTGCTTGTTTAGATAAATCATCATAAACAATCAATGCTGGACGACCGGTATCACGGAAATACTCCCCAATTGATGCACCCGCCATTGGAGCGTACACTTGCATTGGTGCAGGATCAGATGCGTTAGCCGCTACAATTGTAGTGTAAGCCATTGCACCAGCATCAGTCAGTGTTTTAACGATTTGTGCAACCGTTGAAGCTTTCTGACCGATAGCTACATATATACAGAATACAGGCTCGCCTGCATCGTAAAATTCTTTTTGATTGATAATCGCATCAATAGTTACAGTAGATTTACCTGTTTGACGGTCACCAATAACCAACTCACGTTGACCACGACCTACAGGAATCATTGCATCAATAGATTTGATACCAGTTTGTAACGGCTCAGTTACAGGCTCTCTAAAAATTACACCTGGCGCTTTACGCTCCAAAGGCATTTCTAATAGCTCACCCTGAATAGGACCTTTACCATCAATTGGCACACCAAGGGTGTTAACTACACGGCCAACCATACCTTCACCTACTTTAATAGATGCAATACGTTTTGTACGTTTAGCTGAAGAACCTTCTTTTAAATCTCCTTCAGGACCTAAAAGTACAGCACCAACATTATCTTCCTCTAAGTTCAACGCCATTCCAATTAAGCCGTTTTCGAACTCAATAAGTTCTCCGTACTGGATGTTTGTTAAACCATAGATTCGAGCAGTACCATCACCAATTTGTAAAATGGTTCCTACTTCTTCTAATTCTGCTTCTGAATTGAATCCAGAAAGCTCTTGTCTTAATATCGCTGTTATTTCAGCTGGATTTATATCTGCCATCTCCGTAAGTTCAGATTATAATTTGCTTGTGTATGTTGTATTATATAAGTCCCTTTTCAAAGTCTCCAATCTATTAGAAACGCTGGCATCAATTTGATGAGTATCGGTACGGAAAATGAATCCGCCAATAATATCAGAATTAATTTTTTCGTTTATTTCGATGGTACTATCTGGGGCATCTTTTTTCAAGAATGCTACGAGTTCAGCTTTTAAAGAATCATCCATTTTTGTGGCCGTTGTAATATCAACGGAAACAATTTTTTTGAATGCTTTATACTGAGATTCGAAGTTGTTGAGAATTTGTGGAATAACTGATGATCGGCTATTCTTTGCGATAAGAATCATGAAGTTTAAAGTAGTAGCTGAAACATTATCTGCAAATGCTTTTTTATAAATAGCTATCTTCTTTTCTTCTTGAATCACAGCACTACTCATCATAACGGCTAACTCTTTGCTTTCATTCAACGCGTTTTGAAGAGCAGTAACATCGGTATGTACCGTGTCTAGCTCATTGCGTTCAATGGCAAAAGTCAACAACGCCTTAGCGTAACGTTTAGCTGCTTTGTTCAATTTCATCTTAGTTCAAATTCAGGTCTTTCACGTACTTTTCTGCTAACGCTGATTGTTTAGCATCTGATGAAAGATTTTCTTTTAAAATTAATGAAGCTACTTCAATAGAAAGTTCAGCTACTTGGTTTTTAATTTCAACCATAGCTTTTTGTTTCTCTGATTCAATAGCACTTTTAGCTGCAGTAATAATCTGTGCCGCTTCTTCTTTAGCTGCGTTAGATGCATCACCAACAATCTTGTCCTTGATCGCACGTGCTTCTTGAAGCATAGCTTCTCTTTCAATGCGTGCTTCTTTTAACAGGTCTTCATTGCTTGCTTTAAGCTGAGCCATTTCTTCTTTGGCAGCTTTAGCTTCATCAATTGCAGAACGAATTCCTTCTTCTCTTTCCTCTACAGAATCAAGAATAGGACCCCATGCGTATTTTTTTAGAATAACAAGTAAGATGATGAAAAGAACACTTTGCCAGAAAAATAACCCTACTGAAAAGCCGTTTAATAAATTCTCCATTTTGTTTCTTTAATAAATTTTATAAAAGATAAGCAGATGTAACCAACCGTTACACCTGCTTAAAAATTGTTTTATACTGCGAATAAAGCAGCAAATCCAATACCTTCAATCAAAGCTGCAGCAATAAGCATTGCAGTTTGAATTTTTCCAGTAGCTTCTGGTTGACGAGCGATAGCGTCCATTGCTGAACCACCAATTCTACCAATACCGATACCTGCACCGATAACTACTAGTCCTGCACCGATTAAGTTCAATGCATTTGGATCCAAGATAATATTGTCCATGATCTATAAAATTTAATTATTAATATATACTTATTTAGTGATCACCGTGTGCTTCTTCTACAGCCATACCGAAGTACAACGCAGAAAGAATGGTGAAAATGTATGCCTGTAACGCAGCTACTAAAAGCTCAATTAAAGACAAGAAAATTGTTAATCCGAAAAACGCTGTACCCGCTGCATAACTTTGGAATACATACATCAACCCAATTAAACTCATTAAAACGATGTGGCCTGCGGATATATTCGCATACAAACGAATCATCAAAGCGAAAGGCTTAATAAATACGCCTAATAATTCAATAGGAGCTAAAATAATTTTCATTGGAGTTGGAACACCTGGCATCCAGAATATGTGACCCCAGTAGTTTTTGTTTCCATTTACTTGCGTAAGGATGAATGTCATTATTGCTAATGAAAACGTTACTGCAATATTTCCAGTAATGTTAAGTCCGAAAGGCATTAAACCAGCAAGGTTCAAGAACCACACAAAGAAAAATACAGTTAACAAGTAACCCATGAATTTTTTATGGTGCTTTTCGCCAATGTTTGGAATAGCTATCTCGTCACGAACAAAAATGATGATTGGTTCCATAAAACGACCAAACCCTGAAGGTAAACCGTTTTTGTATGATTTAGCCATCCCTTTAAAAAGGAAGAATAAAATCAAAACCGTCAACATGATCGTAAAAACATTCTTAGTGATAGAAAAATCTAAGGGGTGAACATGGTGACCATGTCCGTCATCCATCATATTTCCTTGTGCATCGGTCGTATAAATTTTGCCGTGCGCTTCTTTGAAGAACTCACCATTGCTTTCTACTACACCATCGTGTAAAGCAGAAGAGCTAAAAATGTGAACTCCGCTAGAGTATAAGATTACTGGAAGAGGGAAACCTACACCATGTAAGATGTAAAATCCATAAGAGTCGATAAGGTGATGGTCAATGGTAGCATCAACCTCCGCTTTAATAGATTCTTTAGTGGATATTCCTTTAGCTTCAGCTTCGTTAGAATTGCCGTGATTCTCAACGTGAATATCTCCATGTTGTGCATTCACATTTAATGTGAATAGCATCATTATGGCGATTAGAACTTTTGTGTACACTTTTCTTTGCATTTCAATCAACAAAATGGTTGTTAAAAATAGGCTGCGAAATTAGATATTCGGTTTTAATTAAAGTAACAAAAAAGTTGATTTTATTTCAGTACATTTAAAGAGTCTGTTGAAAGGCAATATACTATTGATTTTTAGCGGAGTAAAGGGAAGTGATACAGGGTGCATTTTTGCAATAAATTTGCGTTTTGGCTAGTTGAAAATGAATAAAATTGTGGTTTAAACGCGTGTTTTATAATTTGAAAGGCATGAAACGCGGCCATATCTGTTTTTTTATATGTGTGTGTTTTAGGGTGGTTATTTAGACGGCAGAAGTAAGGTTTACAGTTTAATCTTATTCATAATTCGGATTAAAAACACCGTTTCCAGGATAAGGGAAATGGCGTAAGGAATAAAGAATAACCCAAATTCTAATCTAGAAACATCACCATCTGCTTTGTACATTGGGTTGAATACCAAGAAGAATACCGTGAATTTTAGAAAGCTACTTCCCATAAAAATAAACCCAAGATTACTGGCGTGTTTAATTCGCCATACATAAAGCAGTGTTGTTATGCCAAGAGCCAGAACGTAGTTTACACTATATGGAAGAAATAGGTCATCGAAAACAAATGAGATTTCTTGATATTCGAAATACCCAAATTGAAGCATAAACACCATGCCCAAAATCAGGGTTAAAGCACCCGTAAATGAAAGTAACGGACGTTGATCTAGCATAGCTCTATTTATTGAAACGATTTACTTGAGTAATCAAATGGTACATGGAAATGGCCACTGCGGCTAAGGTTATGCCAATTGTAAACCACCCTTTTTCGTTAGGGTATATTTCATCTAAGTATTTTCCGAATTTTGCACCTAACCAAATGGTAACTCCCATTTGAAGTCCGATTCCGGAAAGTTGAAAAACGGTGTTAAGCGGTCTTTTCGGCTTGTCGTCCTTGTTGTTTTCCACCTGATGCGATATCTTTTACTCGTCCTGAAATTGATAGTTTTCCTTCTAGTTCTGCTCCTGGTTCAACAGATAATTTTCCGTAAGAAATTTCCCCGCTAATTTTCCCAGTCGCTTGTACTTTAAGCATTTCTGATACGTGAATAATTCCGCTTAAATTACCGGAAATATTTGCCGTAGTGCAATTAACCTCACCTTCAATGATGCCAGTATTACCTACTACCAATTTTCCTTTTGAAGTAATTGAACCTTCTACAGTTCCATCAATACGAATATCACCTTGAGTAGTGATATCGCCTTTAACTTTGGTTCCTGCTGCAAGGTGGTTGCGCATTACACCATCTACTTCACTTGACTTTGCCATTTTCGAACTTGAATTAAACATATCTAATTTTTACGGACTGCAAATATACTAATTAGTTGGATAATGGTTTAAACATGTTATGAATGGCTTTGGTTTTTGGCGAAGTTTTTAAGTACGTTAACCTAGGCTAAGTATTCAGTGTTGTGAAACAACCGGTGCAATAGTGTTTGCGTGGAGTTGAATATCGAAGAATGAATGACGAACGAGGGTCTAAGAAGGTTAAAAAAGAATTGAATTAGAAATGGCTAAGAAACCATCAGGATTCGAAATTGGTTATTCGATATTCAAGTTTTGGATGGAGTAGGAAAAGAATATCGAACAAGGAATGCTTAACAAGGAATCAAGAAGTTTAAAACATACTCTATAAATCCTTGTATTTCACATCTGCCCAAATTTTGTAATTCACGTGATCTTTGGGTTTGTAGAATAAAGCGTAGTTGGTATATGAAACAATAAAGTAGTTCGGATTTTCTGATACTATTTTTTCTAAACTAGAATTATTTATGAAAGCAATTTTGTAGGTTTTAGCTTGCTTAGCATTTGAAAACGATTTGATGGTAATCATCTGCATTCCTTTTTTATAAATAACAGCCGACATTTTTAATCCTTCCATTTTGAAGTTTTTACGATTGTAATCGTTTATGGCAGACTTAATATCGCTTAATTTTTTACCAGATGCTTTAATGATAATAACAAAGTTGTGCTTTGACCTAGGGTCATACTCATAAGCCATGTCTTCGGCTTTTGTGACTTTTTCTTCCAGAGCGGCAGCGGCATCCGCTTTTGCTTTGGCTTCTTCTACTTTGATATTTAAACCGTCTAAAATTTCTTGTGCTTTTATTCCGTATTCATCATCTGGAGTGTCTTTAATGATAGATTGGAGTTCTCTTTTTAGTGCTGCCTCACCGTCATTGTGACCAATAGATAAGGCGCGTAAAAATCTAGCTTTCGGATAAATTCGAGTATGCGAATAATCCTTGATTAGCAAGTTACACGTTTCAATAGTTTGTTGATAGTAGCCTCTTTTGTAATACTTTATGTAGGCTTTTTGGTAGATTTTTGTAGCGGCTTGAAAGTCTACATTTTCTCTTTTTAAGAAATCAGGATCTCTAATCACTTTAGCGTATTGCGAATCAGAAAATTCATTTAAGATTTTGTTTTTGTAATAATCAGACTTACGAATATCACCTTCATCAAAATGCATTCTGTAAAGGCGGTAATAACTATCCACCGTATGTGCGTTTGGATCGAAACGGTTATTCATTTCCTCTAAGGTGGATATTGACATAGGAACATCCGTCATTTGATCTTTGTAAATGATAGATAAAGCGTAATATGCCTCCACAATTTTATTATTGGATGCCGTAATTTGTGTTTCGGATATGGGTAAATCCTTCAAGTAGAAATTAGGTTCTAGCCAATCTCCGGAGAGTTGTAGGGTGTCTCCGTTTTCATTTACAAAGAACTCGTCCTCTTCCCCATCTTCCTCCTCATCATTGAAGGTTTCTTCTTTAGAGCTTCTTCTCCAGTCATCTTCGTTGGCTCTTTTGCCCCAAGTTTTGGCAAATTCTGCAAGTCCCGCTTCTTTCGTGGTTGGGTTATAAAAATACCATTTGTTACTACCTGAACCCGGTCCGCCAAACCCACCTGGTCCACCCGGACCTGCGCCAACTCCACCAGCTGTTGCATTAGCCGCAGCTTCGGTTTCGTTTTGCTTTTCTAATAGTTTTTGCTCTTCTTCATTAATCCGATCCTGAATAATGTCTGCAATTAAATCTTCCCGGTCTTCCGGACTTAATTTGGCCACCATTTGAAGACTATCTTCGGTTTCTATAATAATGATTTGGGCCACTAAATCTTTCAGATTGTTTGAAAGGTTTCGAATGTTTTCCGCATCTGGAAAATCAATCGGCATGTATGTCACACAGCTATCATAATTGGCTTGAGCTAACGGATAATCTGGTTTTTTAAAGAAAATCTGTCCAAGTCTTAAAAATGATTTTGCCTTTTGAGCATCATTTCCAATACTTGCTACCGTAGATTTTTCTAGGTAATCAATGGTTTGAGGCATGTCGCTTTCATTGTAAGACATCTCCGCTAAGGCATAATAAATTTGATCTCTAAATTCGGTGTATTTCTCATCCTTGAGCATTTTCATGAGCTCTTTTCGAACACCTTCTGCACCACCTGTTTCAACGCTATAGGCCATAGCCATTTGAATTCGCGTATAGAATTCCATTTTGTATTCTGGGTGCATTCTTAAAAGTCCTGCAAATACACGCATAGACTCTTGACGCTCTTCTTGATCCTTATAAAGCTGCCCTAATAAATACGTTAATCGTAAACGTTCTGGTTTCTTTTTGGCATGAGTAATTGCGGTTCTCAACTCAGGAATGGCCATCTCTACATTATCTTGCTTAAGATAAATAGAAGTGTACAGTTTCGAAATATCTAACTTTAAACGTTCCGGCAATTCTTTATCGCTCTCTAAATGGGTAAGATATTTAAAGGCTTTTTCGTAATTTTCTTCTTTTGCAGCTAATCTAGCTAACCATAAACGGGCATCAAAACGAGATTCTTGATCCTTATACTTTTTTGCCGCTTGATTAAAAACTTTGTATGCCTTGGTGTGATCGTTTTTGTAGTAGTACGCTTTACCCATTAAGAAATAGCAATCATCAATCCACTTGGTATATTCTTTACCCCTTTTTTTAATGGAATTTTTGGTGATGACTTTTGCGCATTTTTCCAGAACCATATCCATGTCTGAAGAAACCAACTCAGCGTTCTCTTCGGGAAGTTCTTTATACACTACCAGAATCTTAGTATAGTCGTCTGGTTGGGCTACGTCAATATTCATCTCCGCAGCTTTCATTATTTCACGGGCGTTGAAATAACCGTTATATCTGGTTAAGACACTATGATATTTGCGATGTGCCCAACCCGTTTTTTTGGTTGAACACCCGTTAAAAAGAAATAGTCCCGCAAATAAGAGGACTACCATTACGTATTTATGTTGGTTCTTTGTCAAGATAACCTTTCGCTAATTGATGCAAATAACTGATTCGCGCCAAAAATATTTTATTTTACTAGAATAATTTGATTATTCTTTTCTATTAATGGAAAGAATCATGATTTTTGTGACGTAGATGGAAGAAAGACCAGAGAAAAAAAGAAAAAAAGTGCTGAAGAAGCTTCGGTATAAATTCAGGTTGATCATTATTAATGATGAAACTTATGAGGAACACTTTTCCTTAAAGTTGAGTTTGCTGAATATTATTACTGGAGTTGGGTTGTTAATGTTCGTAATTGCCATTTTTGTGGGTAGTATTTTGTCTTTTACTCCTTTACGGGAATACATACCCGGATACTCCGATTTAAAAACGAAACAAAATGCCGCTTACGCTTATCAAAAAGCAGATTCTATAGAGAATGAGTTATTGATAAGAGACCAATATTTAAATAATCTTAAACTTGTTTTAACAGGTGATATCAGTGCAGATTCTTTAGACGGGATTCGGGTGGAAGATGTTAGAGCAGAGGGTGCTCAGGATGTTAAATCTCCGGAAGATTCTTTAATGAGACAGACTATTGAAGATCAAGAGAAGTACGCGTTACATAACTCTAACTCCAATATCGAAGACAAGGTTTATTTCTTTTTCAATCCAATTAAAGGAACAGTAGTCGACTCTTTTAATGTGAAGATTGGGCATTTTGGAGTAGACGTAGTGACCAAAAAAGGAGAACCTATAAAAGCGGTAATGGATGGAACCATTGTGATGGCTGATTATACGACTAAATCTGGATTTGTAGTTCAAATTCAACATAGAAACAACTTGGTATCCATTTACAAACATTGTTCTGCGGTGTTAAAACAAGTGGGCGAAAAAGTTTCTGCAGGTGATCCAATTGCGGTTGTTGGAAATACGGGTGAGCTTACCACAGGACCACATCTTCACTTTGAACTTTGGGAAGACGGTGTTCCAATAGACCCTCAAAATCACATTATTTTTTAAATGGCTCAAATCACTGTTTACACGGATGGAGCGGCTAGGGGAAACCCAGGTCCAGGCGGTTATGGCGTAGTTTTAATGAGCGGCACTCACCGTAAAGAAATTGCGGAAGGTTTTAGAAATACCACCAATAATCGAATGGAGTTATTGGCTGTAATTGTTGCCTTAGAAACTGCTAAGGGTGGCGGACATGAAATAACCGTTTTTTCGGATTCTAAATATGTGGTTGATTCGGTGAATAAAGGCTGGGTTTTTGGATGGGAGAAAAAACGATTTAAAGACAAAAAGAACGTTGATCTTTGGAAACGATTCTTACTAGTCTATCCTAAAAATAAAATCAAGTTTGTTTGGGTTAAGGGTCATGCAAATATTCCAGAAAATGAGCGCTGTGATGAGTTAGCAGTAGCGGCTTCAAAACAAGAAGACTTACCCGCAGATGTAGGGTATGAGAAGACTTTAAAATCGGAAGGGTTGTTTTAAAACCTTAATCCAACTATTTCAAATTTCCTATAACCCAACTAATCACGAGATTAGAACGTGATATCAATTAACTACTGTATTTTACGCATAACTTAAACTTTTAAACTCGCTACTATGAAATACCTTTTACTCCTTTCGCTTTTTATTGCCTCACTATGTACTATTGGTCAAAACAATGCGCCCGTTGCGGTGGACGATACTATCTATTACAGCTTTTCAGAAGTTCATGAATTTGATTCTTTACGAATTACGACTGCATTTTTATTTAATGATTCGGATCCTGATGGAGCAAATGTTTTTTTAGTTGATGTTCTCTACTCGGGTGTAAATAGTATGGTTCCAATAATTGCGCAAGGAAAGGTAATTTGGTTGTACTACATGGCTCCATCACCATTTAGTGGTACTGACACTTTCCAGTACATTATTGGAGATTATGGTAACCCTGTAAAATATGATACTGGAACGGTTACCATGATAATTATGCGAAAGGGATATGAAAAACTTAATGCAAACAATATTAATGCGACTATTAGAAAGGACGTACTGTTTTCAGCGCCTGTAAATAGTGGGCCTGGATTTGAAACTCCAAACCATAAAGGGATTCACTCTATTTTTGCGACTAATATTTGGGTGTCGGGGCTAAAGAATGGCGTGGTTCATTCTAATATTCGCCAATTTGGTGGGAATACATATCAAGGAATTCATACGAGTAACAATGGTCCTGTTTCCAATACCTCGCATACAGATTCTTTGTTTAACACAAAGTGGGATAGAGTTTGGGAAGTTTGGAGGCAACAAATAGATTATCATATACTTCATTGGTCAGACATTGGCTACCAACCTGCTCAAGCCTTAATGGAATGGCCGGCACATGGAAGTATAGTCGAAGGAGAAGTAGCTAATTTAGCTGCGTTTTTTGATAATGACCTAGATGGTATTTATAACCCAATGGATGGAGATTATCCTGAAATAAAAGGGGATCAGGCTATTTATTTTATTTACAATGATGGGAACTCTCCTACTTCGGTAACTCCTATGGTATCAGAGGTGCATGGAATGGCGTATGCTTTTTCCTGTCAAGACTCGGCTCTTCAAAACACTATTTTTGTAGATTATTGGATTTATAATCGGTCGCAGAATACATATGATAGCACTTATATTAGCATGTGGAGTGATATGGATTTAGGAAACGCTCAAGATGATTATGTGCAATGTGATGTAATGCGCAATCTATTTTTTATGTTTAATGGAGATGATTTTGATGACGCAAATGCGGGAAGACCAGGGTATGAAGATTATCCAGGTTCACAGGGGGTTGTTATTCTTAAGGGAGCTAAGAAAGATAATGATGGTATGGACAATAATTTTGGAATTGGACTAAACGAAACTGTTAATGGTACTGGTTTTGGCGATGGAATCACAGATAATGAATTATGGGGAATGGAGTTCTTTACATTTTCTGTAAATTCAATATCAAATAACCCTAAAACGGAGCAAGAATTCCGATTTATTCAAACAAATCATGACCTTCAAGGGAATCAATTAGCAAGCGATTTCAATAGTAATGGAACTCAAATCCCGTATAAATTTATGTTTACCGACACATCAGATCCCTATTTTTATGGTACGAGAGGAATTACTATTCCGCCATTTACGGAAATTGGAAACGGAAATGCTCCTGCAGATAGACGAATATTAGCCTCTACCGGCCCCGTAACATTTGCCCCAGGTGATGTAATTGAACTCACCTACGCATTTGTATTCGGCAGAGACTACGTAAACGCTGGAGCGCAAGCAGGAGTAACCAATATGTTAAAACGTGCAGATTCCATACGTAGTTATTACGACCAAGGAATGTTAAGCGCGTGTGGTTTTCCTTTAGCTGTGAAAAGTGAAACTAGGGTAAATTCTGATTTTAAGGTTTACCCAAATCCTACGCAAAATGTGGTTCACATTAAACAACAAAAAGCAAAAAACATAATAGTGGAGGTTGTTGATGCTACCGGAAAATTAATTTTATCAACTACTGGAAAAAATCAACTGACTACTATTGACCTATCTGGGTTTACCAATGGCTTGTACTTTATTAAAGTGAGTTCTGATGAAGGATTCAAAGTGACAAAGGTGATTAAGGAATAATGATTTTTTTCATGCTTAATTTTAAGGTGCAATCTATTGGGCCGTGCCTTTCTTAGCTATTGCTAATCTAATCAATAGGTTGCAACGTGATATTAATTAACCACTGTATTTTTACGCATAAATTAAACATTTATACTCGCTACTATAAAATACCTTTCACTCCTTTCGTTTTTATTAATTCACTATGGGCTATTGGTCAAAATAAAGCTACTGTCACGGTTGATGATATTATTTATCACAATTGCCGATAAATAAGCATTCTTGCTGAAAACGGACCATAATCTTTGGTTTGCTTTTTCATTGTTAGCATTAATTAATAGGGATTTACACTTTTTGATTTATAATACTTATGTCATTTTTTTGCTCTTTTTGACAGGTCCATTTGGTTCTAAAATGATTTTTCTTAAGTTTTGTGGGAAATACATTTTATGCAGTTACCAAAATCAGTCAAAGTAAGCGACATCACTATTCGTGATGGATTTCAACACGAAGAACATTTTATTCCGACAGAATCAAAAATATGGCTTGGAAAAAAACTCATTGATTGTGGGTTTAATGCTATTGAAGTCACCAATTTTGGCAATCCCAAAGGCATGCCGCAGTTTAAAGATGCGGATGAGGTAATGCGTGGTATTCGGCAAACTAAAACTGGGTTTAATGGGGCTAATGGAATCCAGTTAACTGCGGTTACTATTCGAGAACGAGCTATTGAGAGAGCCATTCAAGCTAAACTAGAGGGCTATGGGCCTGACAGGATTTTACTCATGGTTTCTACCAGCGAAGCACATCATTTGGTGAACTCCGGATTGTCGCTCAAAGACTATTGGAAAATGTCGGAGAAGTATATTCAAAAAGCCAAAGATGCGGGTCTAAAAGTATGCGGTACCGTTAGTACTATTTGGGGCTGTCCTATTTCGGGTCCAACAGATTTAAACTTAGCGGTTGATTTTACCCAACGCTGGTTAGATATTGGTGCTGATGATATTGAACATGCTGATCATGATGGCTCGGCTGCTCCAACAGGAATTTACCGATACTTTTCCATGTTGTTAGACAGAATCCCAGATCCTGAAAAACATATTGTGCATCTACATACTACCCGTGGATGGGGTATGGCTAATGTATTAGCAGCTCTTCAAGCAGGAATGACCCATTATGAATCAACTATGGGAGGAATAGGAGGGCAACCTGCAAATTTTGTAGACGGAGTTCCAGTAGCGGGTACCGGTGAATATTATATTCAAGACCCTAATATTTCAGGGTTAGTGAGTACCGAAGACTTGGTGGTAATGTTAGATGAAATGGGTATTGAAACCGGAATAAATGTCGATAAAGTTCTTGAAACAGGCAAAATGGTGGAGCGTATTGTTGGTCGCCAATTACGTTCTGAATCTGTTAGAAGCGGACGAATACCGGCCAGTTTAAAATAACTGCCTGGTCTTGTTTTGATAAAGGATTCAAAGTTCCAAGGGAGCGTAAGAAATAAATGTTTTTTCATG
>CAXMPG010000001.1:0-2481 GCA_964195485.1 uncultured Desulfobacterales bacterium | reverse complement strand
TTATTTATTTGTTTTAAAAACTTGTAGTCCGTAGGGGAATCGAACCCCTGTTACATGGATGAAAACCATGCGTCCTAACCCCTAGACGAACGGACCATTATTAATTTCTTTGCCTTAGCGGATGCAAAAATACAACTATTTTTCACTTCGCAAAACTTTTTTTAAAATATTTTAGTATGCTTTTGCAAAAAGTACTCTTTTCTCTGATTTTGCTCCTGTAAATACACAAACACCCTGTTCGATTTCAGCATTATTTGGTACGCATCTAATAGTTGCTTTGGTTAAATCTTTAATTTTCTCTTCTGTTTCAATCGAACCATCCCAATGTGCAGAAACAAATCCACCTTTAGTTTCCAATACCTCTTTAAATTCGTCAAACGAATTCACTTCTGTTATATGCTCATTTCTAAATTTCAATGCTTTTACGAATAAATCATCTTGAATGGTTTTCAAAGTTGACACTACATAGTCAACTGTTTCATCAATTGCGATTGTTTTCTTTTCAGAAGTATCTCTACGTGCTATTTCTAAGGTTCCATTTTCCAAATCTCTGGGTCCCATAGCAATTCTTAATGGAACACCTTTCAATTCGTACTCTGCAAATTTCCAACCTGGTTTATGGGTATCTCTTTTATCGTACTTGACAGAAACACCATTACTTTTTAAACTCTTTGATAGTTCATCTACTTTTTCAGAAATAGCATCTAAATGTTCGTCATTTCTATAAATAGGAACTATAACAACTTGAATAGGTGCCAAATTTGGAGGTAAAACCAATCCTTTATCATCAGAATGTGTCATGACCAACGCCCCCATTAATCGAGTCGAAACTCCCCAAGAAGTTGCCCATACATATTCTCTTTTCCCTTCTTTAGAAGTAAATTTAACATCAAATGCTTTCGCGAAATTCTGGCCTAAAAAATGTGATGTTCCAGCCTGTAAAGCCTTTCCATCTTGCATTAAAGCTTCAATTGTATAAGTTTCTAACGCTCCTGCAAACCGTTCACTCTCAGACTTTGAACCTTTAATCACCGGCATTGCCATAAAGTTCTCTGCAAACTCTGCATAAACCTCCTGCATTTGTTTAGATTCTTCTATCGCTTCTTGTTTTGTTGCATGAGCAGTATGTCCTTCTTGCCAAAGAAATTCAGTAGTTCTCAAAAACAAACGAGTTCTCATTTCCCAACGAACCACATTCGCCCATTGATTTACCAAAATAGGTAGATCTCTATAAGATTCTATCCATTTTCTATAGGTATCCCAAATTATAGTTTCTGAAGTTGGCCGAACAATTAATTCCTCTTCCAACTTTGCGTTTTCATCAACCACAACTTTACCATTCTCATCGTTTTTAAGCCTATAATGCGTCACAACCGCACATTCCTTAGCAAACCCATCAACATGACTCGCCTCTTTAGAAAAATAAGATTTGGGAATAAACATTGGAAAATATGCGTTCTCATGTCCTGTTTCTTTGAACATTCTATCCAATTCAGCTTGCATCTTTTCCCAAATAGCAAATCCATACGGTTTTATCACCATACACCCTCTAACTCCAGAATTCTCTGCTAAATCGGCTTTTATAACCAATTCGTTATACCATTTAGAATAATCTTCCTCTCTAGTCGTTAACTTCTTACTCATTGCTTAAATCTTTGGCACAAATATTGTGTTGTTGATATTAATATATTAATTTCGACAAAACTACTTCTTTTTGGTAGTTCGACATAAAAAAAATCAAGGATTATGAAACTTTCTCACTTCACTAATTGCAAATTAACAAGTTTTTCTATTGCTTTCCTTGTACTCTTAGTAACCGTTTCTTGCGGAACTTACGAAAGCGTATATAACGATACTGATGGTATTTATTCTACGAGTCCAAATGAAACTGTAGTTATACAATCGTACAACCCATCACAAGAAGAACTTTATTTTGCTCAAAAAGTAGATGAATACAGTAATATTCAAGAAGAAGATCTAATCACAAATCCAGATGATATTTATTATGAGGAAAATTATATAGAAAACGATAATACATATCAAGACGCAAATTATGTCGTGACGGGTTCAAGTGCACCTTGGGGGTACAGTTCTGATGTAAGCATAAGTTTTAATATGGGTTTTGGTTATAATTACGGACACTATGGTTACGGTGGTTATTACGGATCTCCTTATTATAGTTATTTCCCACCTTATTACGGATATCACCCTCCTTATTATGGTGGTTACCCTCCTTATTACGGCGGCTACCCTCCTTATTATGGCGGTGGTTATCCTCCATATTACAATCATTATGACACTTACGGAAAAAGAAACACATACAATACTGGCGGTACATATAATAACAGAAGGAGTACTGCAAACACCGGTCAACCAACATCTGGAATAAATAGATATTCTAAAAGTAGAAGAAGCAATAGTACCGGTATAACAAATAGTTCTGCTACAAATAAAACTAGTAGAAGAAGTAATTCTACCAAT